>NZ_JBDTKA010000086.1:0-72373 GCF_039935575.1 Lapillicoccus sp. | reverse complement strand
CGCAACGGAATCGGTGACGAGTGCGTCTACGTCGAGCGCGGCCGTGGTCGGGTGGAGACGGTGTTCGGGGCGTTCGACGTTGCGGCCGGCGACTACGTGGTGATCCCGCGGTCGACGACGCACCGATGGCTACCGCGTCGATCGACCAAGGACCCGCTGCGGACCTACGCGATCGAGGGCAACTCCCACATCGCGCCGCCCAAGCGCTACCTGTCCAAGTACGGGCAGCTGCTCGAGCACGCGCCGTACTGCGAGCGCGACCTGCGGGTGCCTGCGGGACCGTTGCTCGCGGAGGACGTGGGCGCCCGTGCCGGGGACGAGACCGAGGTCCTGATCAAGCACCGTGGGAACGCGCCGGGCGGAGTGGTGGGCACCGCGCATACGCTGCCGTTCCACCCGCTCGACGTCGTCGGCTGGGATGGCTGTCTCTATCCGTATGTCTTCAACGTGGCCGACTTCGAGCCCATCACGGGGCGGGTGCACCAGCCGCCACCGGTACACCAGGTGTTCGAGGGGTGGAACTTCGTCGTCTGCAACTTCGTGCCCCGCAAGGTCGACTACCACCCCCTGTCGATCCCGGTGCCGTACTACCACTCCAACGTGGACAGCGACGAGATCATGTTCTACGTCGACGGCGACTACGAGGCGCGCAAGGGGTCGGGGATCGGCAAGGGCTCGATCTCCGTCCACCCGGGGGGCCACCCGCACGGACCACAGCCGGGTGCGACCGAGGGGTCGATCGGGGTCCACTACTTCGACGAGCTGGCGGTCATGGTCGACACGTTCCGGCCGCTGGAGCTGGGCGAGGCGGGTCGGGCGGTCGACGACGGTGCCTACGCGTTCTCCTGGAACCGGTCGGGAGACGCCGCCGCCACGACGAGTGAACCCCCCAGCCACGGCTGACCCGACTCCGCCGCAACAACTGACCATGCGGTCAGTGGTTGCGGCGAAACGGGCCATCTGGCCGCAACAGTCGACTGCGAGGGCGGTCGTTGTGGGTCAGCCCGGCCTCACCTGACGTCCTTGCCGGGAAAGTACCGGCGCCATTCGTCCCAAAAGGTGCCCACCGGGACGGCGCCGCGGTCGACCCTGGCTTGGTCCACCCGCTGAAGGGTGCGCAGCGGGTGGTCGAACAAGCCGCTGGAGATCACCTGCACGACGCGCCAGGCGTTGCGGTCCAGACCCTCCCGGCGGTCGATGTCGGCGGCCCACACCTCCGCGTCGTCGCGATGGTGACGCCCCTCGTACTCAATGGCAATACGCAACAACGGGTATGCCAGCTCGAACCTTCTCAGCCAGTCACCGGTCCCGGGGTCTCGCAAGATGAGGTTCACCGTTGGTTCCGGCAGGCCGGACAGGACGATGAGCAGCCGCAGTCGGCTCTCGGGTGGCGAGTCCACACCGTCGCGGACCAGGTTCGCGGCCCGCAGCGCCAGGCAATGCCCCGACCCGGACCTGCGCCAGGACGCCTCGACCAACCGCGCCGGAGTGGTGTGCCTTCGGTGCACCAAGCCATCACCGAGGACCACGAGCTGCACGAGGTCGAGCTCGGCAGCGAGGTCGACAAAGGTCTGCTCCGGTGTGGTCAGCCGGACGCCACCGCGAGTCGTCGATGCGCGGACGACCCGATCGCGATGGGTTCGGATCCCGTCGACACGGAACGTCTCGTCGACGGGAATGCTCACGTGGATCTCGGAGCGGGCGGTCAGCGCCCCACCCCACAGGGCTGCGGCGGTGTAGTGGCTGACAACGGTTCCGCGGGGTGCCAACCGCAGGCCCGCCCGGGCGCGCAGCTCGACCGTGCGGGGGACATCACGCGAGACGTAGACGTTGCGATAGACCCGGGCATAACCCGCGCCGCGCAGCTGCCATGGCGTCACGCCGGCGGCGAGGGCCTCGGCCCGGGTGAATGGGCGCCGTGGGTCGAACGGCGGATCGGCAACCATCTGCTGATGGTGTCGTCGCGGACGCGCCGGACCCCGGGGTTGTCCACAGGGCCGGTTCAACGGCCCGTCCTGCCGCAACTCTCGACCACAGCCGCTCGCGTTGCGCGCATTCAGGCGTTCTTGCCGCAACGATCGACCGTGATATCGACTCTTGCGGCGCCGTGCGGCGCCGTGCGGCGCCCGCGCGTCGATACAAGCCCGGCGAGGTCAGCCGCCGACAACCGGTTCACCCACGAGTTCCGCGCCCACCGCGCGGAGCTCGTCGAGGGCCCGGGCCGTGCTGTCCGGCGCTACCCCGGCAGTCAGTCCGAGCAGTACGCGAGTGGCGAAGCCCTCTCGGACGGCGTCCACGGCGGTGGCCCGCACGCAGTGGTCCGTGGCGATACCGACCACGTCGACCGCGTCGATTCCCATGTCCCGCAACCATTGTGCCAGCCCGATGGGCGAGCCGTGATGGTCGGCATACCCCTCGAAGCCGCTGTATGCCGCTGCGTTCCTGCCCTTGCGGAAGATGGCATCGGCGCGAGCGACGGCGTCACCAACCGCTGGGTGGAAGTCGGCACCACTCGTCCCCACCCGGCAGTGGACCGGCCAGCTGTCGACGAAGTCGGGGTGGTCGGAGAAGTGGAGACCGGGGTCAACGTGCCAGTCGGCCGTCGCGACCACCGCTGCGTAGTCACCACCCACGGATGTCACCAGCTCACCGATGCCGGTCGCCACCGCGATGCCACCCGCGACGGCCAACGAGCCGCCCTCGCAGAAGTCGTTCTGCACGTCGACGACCACCAGTGCGCGACGGACGTCTGGTTGGTTCTCGCTCATGACGACCACGCTAGCCGCGAGCGCTCAGCAGCCGGGCGTCCAGGTCCGCGATCCGCTGGTCGAAGTGCCGCTCTAGATGCGCGACCGCTGCGTTCAGCTCGTCCTTGCGCAGCCCGACTGGGCGCAGGGCGCCCTCGTCGAGTCTTCCGTCGGTGACCACCGAGGTCTGCTGCCGTCGAACAGCCACTCGGCCCTGGGTCCGAGGAACCACAGCCTGTCGAGGACCGCGTCTGCACGACGCTCGACGCCTTCAGAGTCGCCGAGACGACCTTGCGGTGATCCGTCCACCGCGGCCGACCCGTCCGCCGGTCATCGACCAGCCCGTAGATCCCGTTGGCGGATCCCGGTTCCGCCACGCCAGCACCGCGGGTGCGAGACCCCGACCTGGTACGCCCCGGGCTGGGTTCCGCTTGCGCGAGTCGCACCCGTGGCCACCCACGCAGGCTCAGGACTCGCGTTCATAGACCGTCGGGATCGCGACCTCGCCACGCTGAAGCTGTAACGCCTTTGCCGGGAGCTCGGCGCGGGACGCCCCATGCCGCTCCCGTGCGGCCTGCATCCCCCCACCAGGCCGCACCTCACCTCCACGGACCAGCTCGACCATCAGGGGTCGGTCGTCGCCGTCGTTGTGAGGTCGTTCCCCCAACCCGAGTACCTCCGCCTCGGCAACCCCACGCGAGCTGAGCCGGCGCATCGCCCACTTGCGGCCGCCGACAGACGCTTTCGACTCGCTCTTCTTCTCGACGTCGTGCATCACGCCGGCGCCGTCCTCACGGGAGACCAGCTTGAACACCATGCCGGCCGTCGGGGCGCCGGACCCGGTCACCAGCTGGGTGCCCACCCCGTATGCGTCGACCGGCGCCGACGCGAGCGAGGCGATGGCGTACTCGTCGAGGTCGGAGGTGACGACGATGCGGGTGGCCGTCGCGCCGAGCGAGTCCAGCAGGGTGCGTACCTCCCGGGCCTGCTGAAGGAGGTCTCCCGAGTCCAGCCGGACCGCGCCCAGGCTCGGCCCGGCCACCTCGACGGCAGTCCGGACCCCCTGCATGACGTCGTAGGTGTCGACCAGCAAGGTCGTCCCGGCGCCGAGGCTGTCGACCTGGGCCTCGAAGGCGTCACGCTCCGAGTCGTGCAGCAGGGTGAAGGCGTGCGCTGCCGTGCCGGCCGTGGGGACACCGAACCGGCGACCGGCCTCGAGGTTGCTGGTCGTGGCGAAACCCGCGATGTATGCCGCCCGCGCGGCCGCCACGGCCGCCTCCTCGTGCGTGCGACGAGACCCCATCTCGATGCAGGGGCGGTCCCCGGCGGCAACGGTCATCCGCGACGCGGCGGAGGCAATCGCACTGTCGTGGTTGAGGATCGACAGGACCAGGGTCTCCAGGACCACGCCCTCGGCGAACGACGACTCCACCACCAGTACGGGCGAACCCGGAAACCAGCACTCGCCCTCGGCATACCCGCTGATGTCCCCGGAGAAGCGGTAGCCGGCCAGCCACTCACAGGTCGCCTCGTCCACGACCTTGCCGATGCGCAGGGCCTCGACCTCCTCGTCGCCGAACCGGAACCGCTCGATCGCGTCGAGGAGCCGGCCGGTCCCGGCCAGCACGGCGTAGCGGCGGCCCTCGGGAAGGCGGCGGGCGAACACCTCGAAGACCGAGCGACGGTGTGCCGCGCCGCTGCGCAGCGCCGCCTGCACCATGGTCAGCTCGTAGTGGTCGGTCAGCAGAGCCGTCGAGTGTCCTGTCGCCACGCGCGACAGCCTATTCTTGGGGCCGTGTCCGTCGCGTCCTGTGTGGTTGTGGAGGAGCAGAGCACCTCGACGATCGAGCGGGTCGAGGAGCGTCTGCAACTCGACGTCCCCTGGATCACCCTCGTGTGGAACGACCCCGTCAACCTCATGTCCTACGTGACCTACGTCTTCGAGACGTACTTCGGGTACCCCCGGTCCAAGGCTGAGAAGCTCATGCTCGACGTGCACACCAAGGGCAAGGCCGTGGTATCCAACGGGACGCTCGAGGAGATGGAGCGCGACACGGAGGCGCTGCACGGCTACGGGCTCTGGGCGACGTTCGAGAAGGACGCCTGATGGCGCGCGCGTTCAAGCGCAAGGGTGACCGGTTCGTGGCGAAGATGGACCCGATGGAGCGGGGCGTCGTCGCCGGGCTGATGGACCAGACGCGTGAGCTGGTCGCCCCGCCCGACCGGGTCAGCACCGGAGACGTGTTCGAGGACCTGGTCGCAGGCCTCGGGGTCTCGCTGGCGGCCGAGGACCAGCACCTTGACGGCAGCTCGCAGGGAGACGCCCAGGACGGCCCGACCATGGCGGAGGACGCGGCAGGGCTGATCGACCGCGACCCAGCCCTGGACCGTCTGCTGCCCACCGCGCATCGCGGCGACGACCAGGTCGCAGCAGAGTTCAGGAGGCTGACGGAGTACGACCTGCGCGACCGCAAGGCGACGAACCTGTCGACCGCGATCGGGGCGTTGCGACAGGCGACAGGCGACAAGCTGGAGCTGAGCAGGCCGCAGGCCGAGGCGATGGTGATCGCTCTCACGGACACCCGGTTGCTGCTGGGGGAGCGGCTCGGGCTGCGCACCGACGAGGACGCGCTGGTGCTGGACGAGCGGGTGGCGGCGCTGGACGCCGACGACCCCGCGGTGTACGCCGCGTCCTTCTACGATTTCCTCACCTGGTTCCAGGAGTCCCTGACCACCGCCCTCATGGGCCACAGCCGCTTCTTCTAGGAGCCAGGCTGATGCTCGTCGAACCCGCCGACCTCGCGACCGACACCGTGCTGGCCCTGGTGCGCGAGCACTGGGACGATGGCGTGCTCACGGTTACGCACCTGCCCCGAGGCGCCGGCGCGCACCACTGGGCCGCGGCCGGGCGGCGTCGGCCGCGCTGGTTTGTCACCGCGGACGACGTCAGCACCGCCGGTCGCGATGCGGAGCTGCAGGACACCTACGCCGCTGCCCGACGGCTTGCCGAGCGCGGCGTGTATGCCGTCGTCCCGACCGTGGCACCTGTCTCGGATCGCTCCGCCGTCGGTGTCCGCCACGGCCGCTTCCTGGTGACGGTGACGGCATACCTCGAGGGAGAGCCGGGAACGGGGGAGTACGCCGACGACAACCAGCGCGCCCTCATCGCCCACGCACTCGGTGTGCTGCACGCGGCCCGACCACCGCGGCGTACCCGCTTGTGGAGTCCCGGACCTCCACTGCGTGCTGAGCTCACCGCGTTGTCGGGTGTCTCGGGAGAGCAGTGGAAAGCCGGGCCGTTCGGTGAGAGCGTACGAGCTGCTCTGTGCGACAACGAAGCTGCTCTCAATGTCATGATGAAGCGCTTCGACGAGCTGGCCGGCCACGCGCTGAGCCGGCGGCAGGGCTGGGTTCCCACCCACGGTGAACCGCACACGGCAAACGTGCTGTGGACGCTGGCCGGGCCGGTGCTTGTCGACTGGGAGTCGCTGCGTGTCGCCCCCAGGGAGCGCGACCTGCGGACCGTGCTGCGGGAAGCGGACGGCGCCGAGCCATTGTCGGCCTACGTCGCCAGTGGCGGGACCGTGGACCTCGACGCCGACCTGGTGGAGCTGTTTGACCTCGAGTGGTGGCTGTGGGAGGTGGCGAGCTGTGCGGTCCGCTTCCACGAGCCGCACGACGGCAACGCCGACGACGAGCGGTTCCACCGGGCCTTCCTCGCCGAGGTGGTCCCGGCGGTCGGCGACGCGCTCGCCTGACACGGGCTGACAGGGACTGACCGCGCGGTCATGGTGCCGGGCCTCTCCTATCCTGGACACGTGGTAGACGCGCCGATCGGGATCTTCGACTCGGGGTTCGGCGGGCTCACGGTGGCCCGGTCGGTGCTCGACCAGCTCCCTCACGAGTCGGTCGCCTACTTCGGCGACACCGCCCGGGCCCCTTACGGGCCGCGGCCGATCGCACAGACGCGCCAGTTCGCGCTCGAGTGCCTGGACCGGCTGGTCGACCACGGTGTCAAGGTGCTCGTCATCGCCTGCAACACGGCGAGCGCCGCCGTCCTGCACGACGCCCGCGAGCGCTACGACGTGCCGGTCATCGAGGTGATCCGTCCGGCCGTGCGGCGGGCCGCCGCAGCCACCCGCAACGGGCGCGTCGGTGTGATCTCGACGCTCGGCACGCACCAGTCGCAGGCCTATGTCGACGCCTTTGCCGCCGCCCCCCAGATCGACGTGCTGAGCCGTCCCTGCCCGCGGTTCGTCGAGTTCGTCGAGGCCGGGGTGACCGGGGGCAAGGAGCTGCTCGAGGTGGCGCGGGAGTACCTCGAACCGGTCGCCGCGCACGACGTCGACACGCTCGTCCTGGGGTGCACCCACTACCCCCTCCTGACCGGTGTCATCTCGTATGTGATGGGAGACGGCGTGACGTTGGTCTCGTCTGCGGAGGAGACCGCGAAGGACGTCTACCGGGTGCTTGCGGACACGGACACGCTGCGCCCGGACGATCTGCCAGCTCCGTCGTTGGCGTTCAGCACCACGGGTGACGCCGAGGAGTTCCGGGGGCTGGCCCGACGCTTCCTCGGGCCCGAGGTGGAGACGGTGTTCGGCAACCTGGCGGCGCTGCCGTGAAGGTCACGGTCGTCGGGTGCTCGGGCAGCTTCGCAGGTCCGACGTCGCCAGCCGCCTGCTACCTCGTCCAGGCCGAGCACGCGGGGCGGACCTGGAGCATCGCGCTCGACCTCGGTTCCGGCGCCCTGGGAGCGTTGCAGCGACATCTGGACCCGAGGGATCTCGACGCCGTCGTGCTGAGCCACCTGCACCCCGACCACTGCATCGACCTGTGCGGCCTCTTCGTCATCCAGAAGTACCACCCCGACGGACCGTCCGACCGGCTGCCGGTGCACGCGCCGGTCGGTACAGCGCGGCGGTTGACGCAGGCATACGGGCTCGAGGACGGGACGGGCATGGACGGGTACTTCCAGTTCGAGGACCTCGTGGACGGACAGCCTTTCGTGGTCGGACCGTTCACGGTCACGCCCCTTGCCGTCCTCCACCCGGTGCCGGCCTTCGGCCTGCGCGTCGAGGCCGACGGCGCCGCGCTGGCCTACACCGGGGACACCGACCGTTGCGACGCGCTCGGCCCGCTCATGACCGGTGCCGATCTCGTGCTCGCGGACTCGGCGTTCGTCCAAGGTCGTGACTCCGCCACCGGCATCCACATGAACGGTGCCCAGTGCGCCGAGGCGGCGTTGGCGGCCGGGGGCGTCGGCCGGCTCATGCTGACCCATATCCCGGCGTGGAACGACCCCGAGGTATGCCGGGCGCAGGCGGCCGCTCACTGGCTCGGTGAGGTCGAGCTGGCCGAACCCGGACGCACCTACGACCTGTCGCCGTAAGGCGTTCGTCAGGTCGGTTCACCGGCGGCTCGTACACGTCCGACGTAGCCTGACAGCGTGGTTAGCCTTGCCATCATGAGCGATACGAGCAGACACGACGGACGCGCGCCCGACGAGACCCGCGAGGTCCGCATCACGCGCAACTGGCTGGACCACGCCGAGGGCAGCGTCCTCGTCGAGTTCGGCCGCACCCGGGTGCTCTGCGCCGCGTCGTTCACCGAGGGTGTGCCGCGGTGGCTCAAAGGCAAGGGCACCGGCTGGGTCACGGCGGAGTACGCCATGCTGCCGAGGTCAACCAACACCCGCTCCGAACGCGAGTCGGTCAAGGGCCGCATCGGTGGCCGCACGCACGAGATCTCCCGCCTCGTCGGCCGCTCGCTGCGAGCGGTGATCGATACCAAAGCGTTGGGGGAGAACACGATCGTCCTCGACTGCGACGTGCTTCAGGCCGACGGGGGCACGCGCACGGCGGCGATCACCGGCGCCTATGTCGCCCTCGTCGACGCGGTCGAGGACGCCCGGGCCAAGGGCCTGATCGGCCGGACCGCTAAGGCTCTCACCGGCTCGGTCGCCGCTGTCAGCGTGGGCGTCGTCAAGGGGCAGCCGGTCCTCGACCTGGACTACCCCGAGGACTCCACGGCGGACACTGACATGAACGTCGTGATGACCGGTGACGGCCGGTTCGTCGAGGTGCAAGGCACCGCCGAGGCCGAGCCCTTCGACCGTGAGCTGCTCGGACGGCTGCTCGACCTGGCCACTCAGGGGTGCGCAGACCTGACGGTGAAGCAGCAGGCGGCGCTGGACGCCGCCCCCCGGGAGCGTGCATGACGACTTCGACGCCTGCACCGCTGCGAACCCTGGTTCTCGCCACCCGCAACGAGCACAAGGTCCACGAGCTCCGGCAGATCCTCCGGGGTCTGGTCGACGACCTCGACCTGCAGATCGCCGGGGCCGGTGACGTGGCCGGCGCTCCGGACGTGGCGGAGACCGAGGTCACCTTCGAGGGAAACGCCCGCCTCAAGGCCATGGCCCTCGCGCAGGCGACCGGTATGCCCTCGGTCGCCGACGACTCGGGTCTCGCGGTCGAGGTCCTCGGGGGTTCCCCCGGGGTGTTCAGCGCGCGCTGGTCCGGCACGACCGGCGGGGCCCACCTCGCGCGCGCCGACCGGGACCGCGCCAACGTCGCCCTGCTGCTCGAGCAGGTCTCCGACGTGCCCGACGAGCACCGGCGCGCGGCGTTCGTCTGCGCAGCCGTCCTCGCCATGCCCGACGGGACCGTCGAGTCGACCGAAGGCCGCCTCGAAGGCGTCCTGGTCCGGGATCCGCGTGGCAGCAACGGGTTCGGGTACGACCCGGTCTTCGTGCCAGACGGCTACTCGACTGACGTGGGTGACGCCGTGGACATCGGCCGGACCCTCGCGGAGTACACCGACATCGAGAAGAACCAGATCTCGCACCGTGGTCGCGCCTTTCGTGACCTCGAACCCATCCTGAGGAAGCGCCTCGCCGAATGGCCCGAAGATGACTGACGTCCGAGACACCCGACCACCCGCCGCGCCCACGGAGACGCCGGTCGTTCCGCCGGCCTCCCAACCCGGCTCCGGCCAAGGCGCATCGGACGGGCGCCGGTCGATCCTCGGGGCCGCGCTCGACGGCATACTCGCCGGCGGTGTCTCCATCGGTGTCGCAACGCTGCTCGCCGGGATCGTCTCCTGGCTCGGGCTGTCCCTCGGGACATCCTCCCCGGTTCCCGCCGTCGGGGGCGCGTTCGTCGACCGGACCCCGCCGTGGCTCAAGAACTTTGCCGTCAACACTTTCGGCACCAACGACAAGCTGGCGCTGTTCTGCAGCATGGGGGTCGTCCTCGTCGCTGTGTGCGCAGCCATCGGACTCGTCGCCCGTCGCCGTCGCACGCTCGCGTTCGTCCTGCTCGCGGTTGTCGGCGCTGTCGGGGCGCTCGCGGTCATCTCCCGCCCGAGCTCGTCCGCCGTCGACGTGCTCCCCACGATCGTCGGAACGCTCGTCGGCCTCAACGTCCTGTCCCGCCTTCGACCGGCCGACCCCGAGGATGCGCGGACCGACGTCCGCTGGGGGCTGCCGGCGGTCACCCGCAGGCGCGTCATCGCCGGCGGTGGCGCCGTCGTGGCGGCCGTGGTCGGCAGTAGCATCGGCGGTGCAGGAAGCGCCGCGCGCGCCGCCCGCGACGAGGTCGCCCTCCCGCCGGCGAACCCCCTGCCGTCTGTCGCCGGAACCTCGGTCAACGTCGAGGGGGTCTCGCCGTTCATCAGCCCGAACGAGAGCTTCTACCGCATCGACACGGCCCTCGTGGTGCCTCAGCTCGACACGGCGACCTGGTCGTTGCGTGTCTACGGCGAGGTCGAGCAGGAGATCACGATCGACTGGGCCACCTTGTTGAAGCAGAAGTTGGAGCAGCACATGCTCACCCTTACCTGCGTGTCCAACGAGGTGGGCGGCGACCTGGTCGGCAACGCCGACTGGGTCGGCTGGCCGGTCCGCAACCTGCTCGCCATGGCCAGGCCAAAGCCGGGCGCCGACATGGTGCTGTCCCGCAGCAGCGACGGGTTCACGGCGGGCACCCCGATCGAGGCGCTCACCGACGACCGCAACGCGATGATCGCCGTCGGGATGAACGGCAAGGCGCTGCCCTTCGAGCACGGTTTCCCCGCTCGGCTGGTCGTGCCGGGACTCTACGGGTACGTCTCCGCGACGAAGTGGGTGACCGAGCTCAAGGTGACCCGGTTCGCTGCTGACCAGGGTTACTGGACCCCACGCGGCTGGTCGGCCAAGGGGCCGATCAAGACCGCGTCGCGCATCGACGTGCCGCGGGCGAACAAGCCGATCGCCGCCGGGACGGCCGCGATTGCCGGCGTCGCCTGGGCACAGCACACGGGAGTCAGCAAGGTCGAGGTCCAGGTCGACGAGGGCCCGTGGCAGGAGGCGACGCTGGCCGCCGAGGCCACCGTCGACGCCTGGCGCCAGTGGGTGCTGCCGTGGCAGGCCGCCTCTGGTCGGCACCGGATCCGCGTCCGTGCCACGGACAAGACGGGCGCGACCCAGGTCGAGCAGGAGGCCCCGCCAGACCCGGACGGCTCCACCGGGTGGCACACCATCACGGTGAGCGTCGCCTGAGCGCACGATCCGGTATGCCGCGCCGCCTGTTCATACAATGGGTGCCGCGCGGGAGTGGTGGAACTGGTAGACACGCAGGATTTAGGTTCCTGTGCCTCGGCGTGCGGGTTCGAGTCCCGCCTTCCGCACTCATCGACACGCATCGACACGCATCGACAGACACGCAGACACGCCTGAGAGAGACGAGGGTCCACGTGACCAAGCTCAGCCCCGGGGACACGGCGCCGGACTTCACCTTGACCAACGATGACGGCGCCGACGTGACGCTGTCGGATCTGAAGGGACAGAAGGTGATCGTCTACTTCTACCCCGCCGCGATGACACCGGGATGCACGACCCAGGCCTGCGACTTCAGCGACTCGATCGACGCCCTCCACACTTCCGGGATCGAGGTGCTGGGCATCAGTCCGGACTCGCCCGAGAAGCTGAAGAAGTTCAGGGAGAACGACCACCTGACGATCACGCTGTTGTCCGACCCGGACAAGAAGGTCCTCGGCGAGTGGGGCGCGTTCGGGGAGAAGAAGCTCTACGGCAAGACCGTCCAGGGGGTCATCCGGTCGACGTTCGTGGTCGACGCGCAGGGCAAGGTCGCCGACGCGCGCTACAACGTCAAGGCAACCGGCCACGTGGCCAAGCTGCGCAAGGACCTGGGTCTGTAGGCTGCGGCCATGAGCGACACGCCCGCGACGGTGGCCACTGCGGGACCCGCCATCGCAAACCTCGAAGTGACTCTGGCCCAGCGCCGTCAGCACCTGAGCAGCACCATCGACGAGCTCGTCACCCGGGTCACGCCCCGGGAGATCCTGCGTCGCCAGGTCGAGAGTGCCCGCATCTCGCTAGCGGCGGCGACCCGGACTCCCGACGGTGAGCTCCGCACGGAGCGGGTGGCGGGCGTGCTCGGCGCCGCGTCGGTCCTGCTCCTCGGTGCCGGCTTGATCCGGCGCCAGCTCGGCTGACCCCGCGCTGGGAGGCAGGCGGCTGAAGCACCGGGGGAAGGTCAGGCCCGGTGACCTTCGAAGAGCACCCTGACCCGGCGACGGGCATACAAGGCTGCCGCGTAGGTGGTGACACCGAGCACGAGCACGGCGGTCGAGGGCCGGGCTGCCGTGAGGGCGGCCGTGGCTGCGGTGCCGCAGACCACGGGAGTGAGCAGGGGCACCGAGTACCACAAGATCGTGACAGGGACGCCGGTCGTGGGGCTGAACAAGCCGACGGGCGGAAGGCCCCGGAACGCCGCCATCACCTGGGCGGCGAGCAGGATGCCGAGCAGCAGGACCGCCCAGATCAGCCCCAGCGCGCTGGCGTGACCGGCCGCAAGCGATACGCCACCCATCACCAGCACGGTGAGCAGGTATCCGACCCCGGGCAGCACGAGGTGGGCCAGGGTCTCGCGCATCGGCGCCAGCCCGATCAGCGGTGGGGTGCCGGCGTTGTCGCCCTGCAGGCGCAAACCCTCGGACCAGGTGCTCACCCCGAGATACCCGAGCACCAAGCTGCCGAGCGCGATGACGCTAGGGGTACCGGGTTCGGCCGAACGCACCAGCCCGTATGCCGCGCCGGCGGTGAGCACGAGACCGGTCAGGGCGGAGCCCGGTGACCGTCGCCACCCCAACCAGTCGCGCAGGACCATCGTGGAGATCGCGCCGTGCGGTCGCAACCGGATGCGCCGGCCACGTGCCGACGGGGGGCCGACGTCGAGCCGGGCGGCGCGCAGGTCGCCGACGAGCACCGCGCCTCCGATGGTCACCGAGCGCGCCGACTGGGTCCGCAGTGAGGTCAGGTGCAGCGCTCGCAACGATTTGCGTTGCCGCAGAAAGACTCTCGCTCCGCGGTCACCAGTCGGCCAGGTGCGCACCTGGCCGTGCAGCCAGCTTGCTGCGACCAGCAGGCCGGCCACTGTCCCCACCAGGACTCCGGGGACGAGGACCATGGGGCTCGCCACCGCGGCGATCGCCAGTCCGGCCGAGATGACGAGACCGATGAGGAACCCACCCACGAGGCAGCCGAACACGCTGAGCCGCCACCACGGGCGAAGCACCAGCGCGCGGTCGAGTGGGCTCATGGCAACGGTGTCGAGGTAGGGCAGGTCCGGGACGACGGGACCCCGGATCCCCCCGAGTCGGTACCCGAACGTCGTGGCGACTGCGAGCGCCGCCACGGCGAGGGCGACGGCGCTCGGGCCGGAGAGGTGCGCGGCCATCCAGGTCGGGTCGAGCACCCGGAAGAAGGCTTGGGCCGCAGGGACGCCGTAGGCGCCGGCGGCGATCACGGCGACGTAGACGGCATACACCGCGTTGTTGTCGCGCTCCACCTCCCCGGCCAGGAACTCCGTTGCGCCGCGTAGGTCGTCGGCGTCGCTCATCCGGGGATGATCTGCACGACGCGGTCGGCGATCCGCTCGGTCAGCTCGGGGTCGTGGCACGCAACGACAACGGCCGTCCCGGACTGCTTGCGTTCGACGAGCAGGTCGGCCAGCAGCGCGCGCTTGTGGGTGTCCAGTCGTTGCTCCGGCTCATCGAGGAGCATGACGCGCGATGGCCGGCTCAGCACCATGGACAGGTGGAAGAGCTGTTGCTGCCCCGAGGACAGCTCGTGTGGGAAACGGTCGAACAGATGCCCGATCTCCAGTGTCTCGAGCAGCGCCTCGGCGCGCTCGTTGGCGTACTCGCCACGACCCCAGGTCGCCTCGATCAGCACGAGGTGGTCGACGAGCGTGAGGTCCCGGTATGCGGTGGGCGAGCCGATCAACGCGGCGACGGTGCGGCGGACGGCCGGGTCCCGCTCGTCCGCCGTCGCACCGTCCACGGTGGCGGTGCCTTCGCTGGGTTCGAGGGTTCCCGCCAGGATCTTGAGCAGCGTCGTCTTGCCGCTCCCGTTCTCGCCCCGAAGGACCACACACCGGCCCTCGGGAACCGACAGGTCGATGGGGCGGAGCAGCACGTTCCCGTCGATGGACTTGCCGACGCCGGTCGCGACGACCGTTGCGGGTGTGACCTTGGCAGCCTTGGCCCCGGGCTTGCTTCCCGCTTTGCGTGCTGCCACCTGGTCAGTCTTCCATCCGTGGCTGGGGGGCGGCGCCGTTGGTGGGCGGGTCGGTCGTGGAACGACTGGGCCTCCCTGCAAAGTGCCTGAGAGGACCAAGGTAAACGTCCGTGCGTGGTTGGTGCGCCGCCAGGGATTCGAACCCCGAACCCAGTGATTAAGAGTCACTTGCTCTGCCATTGAGCTAGCGGCGCAGCGAGGGTCGAGGCTACTACAGCGGGCCGGAGGTCAGGAAATCGGTTGGTCCTCACGAGCTGCGCGCCGCCGATGCTCGTAGATCATCAGCGCAATGCCGCCGACCAGCAGGACGCCGGCCACTATCAGCCCTGGTGCATGGTCGGGGTGACCGAACGTCGTGGCCTGCATCTGCGGGGTCTTGTATGTCGGCGTCACCTGCGGCCGCGGCACGCCTGCCGTGCCCGTCGCACCGGGAGCGCCCACCTGGAACCGCGACTCACCCGTCACCGGATGTCCGTCGTCGCTCGTGACCTTGAAGGCGATTCGGTATGCGCCCGGGCCAGCGTCGCCCGTGACGGCCACCGTGACCTCGTTGGCGCGAACCCGTGGCATCCCCACCTCGACGGGTCGACCGTCGCGGTCGAGGACGACCTGCGCGAAGTCCGGGCTGACTGCCTCGTCGAACGTGACCACGATCTGGGTCGGTGCGCGGTCCAGCTGGGCACCAGCCGCCGGGACGATCGACGTCAGTGTGGCGTGGAGGGGCAGGGTGGCGGGGCGCGCGTCCGCCGAAGCAGCGCTGGCTACTGTGGCGAGCAGCGCAAGGACGACACCGGCCACCAACACCACGGCCAGCGCGAGCGCGACGAAGCGGTTCCGCCGCTCCTTCCCCACATACATGAGGAGCATTGTCACGCATACCCGAGGTGGTCTCGGGGACCCGCACTGCTCGGGTAGCATGGTCGCCGCCCGACCGCCACGGCACGAACGCAGCACCATCGTGTGGCGCTTGGTGGGTGTAGCTCAGCTGGTAGAGCACCTGGTTGTGGTCCAGGGGGCCGCGGGTTCAAGTCCCGTCACTCACCCCGATGTGGCCTGCACGCCTCACGCGTGCAGGCCACACCCATGTGAGAGTCGTTCGAAAGAATCCGCAACCACAGCCGGTCTGCAAGCGGCTGTGTCAGGCCGGCGTCGGCCCGACGACGTGCTTTGCGGCGATCGACTTGGCCGTGACCGAGTCGGGTCCGGGCGGGGCCACGAACACGGCTTCACGGTAGTAGCGCAGCTCTGCGATCGACTCGCGGATGTCGGCCAGCGCGCGGTGGCCGCCGTTCTTGGCCGGCGCGTTGAAGTAGGCGCGCGGGTACCACCGCCTCGACAGCTCCTTGATCGAGCTCACGTCGACGATCCGGTAGTGCAGGTGGGCCTCAAGCTCGGGCATGTCCCTGGCCAGGAAACCGCGGTCGGTCCCGACGGTGTTGCCGCCGAGGGGCGCCTTGCGCGGCTCGGGCACCCAGGCGCGGATGTACTCCAGGACCTGGGCCTGCGCGTCGTCCATCGTCGTGCCCGACGCCAGCTGGTCGAGCAGCCCGGACTTCGTGTGCATCTCGTGGACGAACGGGTCCATCTGCGTCAACGCCGCGTCCGGCGGCCGGATGACGACGTCGACACCGTCACCGAGCTGGTTCAGCTCGAAGTCGGTGACCAGCGCGGCCACCTCGATCAGGGCGTCCGCGGTCAGTGAGAGACCGGTCATCTCGCAGTCGATCCAGACGATCCGGTCCGCGGAGGCACGGTCGCTGGTGGGAGACACGGAATCCACCTTAGCCTGAATCCACCGATGGGTGGGGTAGGTGAACTCGTCGCAACGAGAGAATGTCCTTGCGGGGCAGGAGAATTGGGCTTACGCCGGTCCGATTCACAGGCTCCCGGAAGGGCATCTCGTAGATGCAACTCTCTCATATCCACCCGGTCACTTCGGCGGTGTTCGATGACCCGAACCTGGTGTCGGCTGCGGGGCTGGTCCCGCTGGTCAAGCTCGCCCAGACGGCCGGGCTGACGGATCTGGCTCAAGACCGGCTCACAGTCCCCACGAACAAGCGCGCGAACGCCGGGTTGAAGGTGCTACAAGACCCACCGCTGGCAGGCGGTCTGAGTTCCCGCCGGCGTTCACGCCCATCACCGCATCGACCGGTTGCGTCGAGCCCGGATACACCGGCGACCCGCGACGGCGCCGATCCTTAACCGGGACGGGCATCGTGATGTCTGACCGTCTCCCCACCATCCACGCCCGGGACCACCACCGCGTGTCGACCAGGCGGACGCCAGAACCCATCCACGGTCGTCGGCCTCCCGGACGCGCCGCCAACCAGCCGAGCCCGAAGGACACCCGCCCGCACCCCGATGGGGGCGAATCGAGTTGAACAACCACCCCAACGTCCAAGGGACGGTCGCTGCGTGCCTGCAACACCCTGGATGGATTTTCACCTAACCTGGCCCTCCAACCGCGGCACATCATGACCGCCCGCCCGCTCCCAGGAACACGGTGCCGACACTCCCTCACCCCAGCACCCGTCAGGCGCGCCCATCGGGACGCGGTCCCGGCCGCCGCGCGGGCCGCCGACGCCGCACGATCCTCATCGGCTCAGCTGTAGCCGTCGCTCTCGTCCTCGGCTACGCCCTCTTCCAGTACGTCAGCCTGACCACCGGGATCACCCGTTCCGACATCCTCGGCAGCGGATCCCCAAACGGGGCCAACATCCTGGTCATGGGCCTCGACAGCCGAGTCGATGAGAACGGAGACCCCCTGCCGAAGGACATCTACGACGCGCTCCATGCGGGCGACCAAACCAACGGCGGGCTGAACGCCAACGTCCTGATGCTGGTGCACCTGCCAGTCGACGGGTCGAAGGCCACCGAGATCTCCATTCCGCGCGACGACTATGTCGATCTGGCCGGCTGCCCCGACGGACAATGCAAGGGAAAGATCAAGCAGGCCTACGGCCTGGCGTTCGCCGCAGCAGCCACCAGTCTCGTCAAGGACAACTCCCTGACCCAGACCCAACGGCAACAGAAACAACGCGACGCCGGTCGGACGGCCGAGATCGCTACCGTGAAGGCCTTCCTCGGCGCAGTACCCATCGACCACTTCGTCGAGGTCACCATGGTCGCCTTTTACCAGCTGGCACAGGTCGTGCAACCCATTACCGTCTGCGTCGCCCAAGACACCCAAGACCCCTACTCCGGCGCCGACTTCCATGCCGGCACCCAGCAGATCAACGCAGCCCAAGCGCTCGCCTTCGTCCGGCAGCGACGAGATGAGCAGCACCCGCATCTGAACTTCACGGACCTAGACCGGGAACGACGCCAGCAGGCGTTTATCGCCTCGTTGACGACCCAGCTCAAGAAGGCCGGCACGCTGGCCAACCCGGCGACGCTGTCCGGGATTCTCGCAGTGGCCCGGCAGAACATCGCTGTAGATGGCGGTTTGGACCTGCTCAGTCTCGCGGAGCAGGCCTCACACATGGCCGGCGGCAACGTCACCTACTACACGCTGCCGGTCGACCACTTCGGCAAAGACCCCTTGGGCGAAGACGTCAACGTCGTCAACGTCCCTCGAATACAAGCGACTGTCGCAGCCCTGCTCGGCACTACCGCCGCGTCCGCGACGGCGACGCCGAGCGACCCGGTACCTCCGGCGAAACCCACCGCCGCACCCGCGAGCCAAGTCAAGACGGTCGACATCGTCAACTCCTCAGGACGCCCCGGACTGGGCAGCCAACTGGGTCGCGCCCTGCGGCGGATGGGATACCCGCCGGGGGCCACAACCACCGGAGCCGGGCACGCCGCGGTCACCACGATCCTCTATCCGCCGGGTGGGCTCAGTTCCGCTGACCAGCTCACGGCCGCACTGCCCGGCACCGCCGCCGCCCCTTCGGCTACGCTCTCCCCCGGAACGTTGCGGATCGTTCTGGGTGCCGACTTTGCCCTCCCCGCGGCGCCGGGCGGCGTTGCCACAGCGGCTAGCCCCAGCGGCGACACCGGCGGTGGCGTCGCAGCTACCGCCGTGCCGATCACGGCGGCGGGCGCCGCACCTCCGCCTGACGCGATGTCCGCCCTCTCCGGGGAAGGAGTGCCGTGCGTGAAATGACCGGCCGCCTTGGCTCCCCCTACCAGGGGGCAGCCGACCTGCTACCGGCGAGCACGCTCGGCCCCTGTCCACGGTGGCCGACCGGCGGTGGCGCACGTTGACCCCGGAACCAGCCACCCCCGGGCCAACAGCGGCGGCCAAACCCGCGCTAGGTGCGAGCTTGCCCCCACCAGGATTCGGTGCGCACCGGCCTGGGTGGCTGACCCCGCACACCGGTGAGAACCGGATCTCGGTGGCCGCCGCGATCGTCGTCGCTGCTGCGCTGCAGCTGCTGTTGCCCAGCCAGTTCACCCTGCTACCGGTGCGCTGGCTGTTGCCTGCCCTGGAGCTGCTGCTCCTGGCCACCCTGATCGCCTTGAACCCGGTGCGACTCTCCCGCCACTCCCTCACCGGGCGACGGTTGAGCCTGCTCCTGGTCGCCCTGATCTCCCTGGACAACGCCGCCAGCGCGGTCCTGCTGGACACCCAGCTCATCACCGGCACCGCGGGCGACCAAGCAGGACCGCTGCTAGCCGCAGCCGCGGCCATTTACCTGACCAACGTCATCGCCTTCGGGATCTGGTACTGGGAGCTCGATCGCGGTGGGCCGTTCGCGCGAGCCGCAGCACCACGACCGTTCCCCGACTTCCTGTTCCCCCAGATGAGCGGACCACACCTGGCCGACCCGACCTGGCGTCCCCACTTCGGGGACTACCTCTACACCAGCTTCACCAACGCCACGGCCTTCTCCCCGACCGACACGATGCCACTGACCCGGTGGGCCAAAGCTCTGATGGCCCTTCAAAGCGTCATCGCCCTGTCCACCACCGCCCTGGTCATCGCGCGAGCCGTCAACATCCTCAAATAGTCCCTCGGGCAGCGTCGAGGGGGTTGCCGGCCCGGGGCGCACCTCCCGAGATCGGTTGCCGTCAGCCAGCGACACCGCCCTGCTGCGACAGGACGCCCATGAAATCTCGCACCTCCCGTGAGCTTCAGCGCCTCACGGCGCACGTGGATTGAGGCTCGAGCCCAGTCTCGACTAACCTGCCGAACATGTCGTTCGGCACCGCGCGCCCGAACCAGCCGATGCCGAACCCGAGACCCTCGGTGCCGAACCCGACGAGCCGGCCCCGGTTGCGCAACATCGTCATCTACGGCGTCATGACCACCGGGTTCCTCCTCGCCGCAGCGGTACTCGCTCTCGAGTTCGAGACCGGCCTCGGCATACAAGTCACTTTGCTCGCCGCGTTGTTCGCAGCCCTTCCCCTGTTGGTCGTCGTCCCGACCTTCCTCTGGCTGGACCGCTACGAGGCCGAACCGACCCGGATACTCGTCTTCGCGTTCGCCTGGGGCGCCGTCGCGGCTGCAGCGGGAGCCCTGGTCATCAACACCGGTTTCGCGCTGGCCATGCGGCTCGCCGGCACCGGGGACTCGGACGTCCTGGCCGCGGTGGTGAGCGCACCCTTCGTGGAGGAGGGGCTCAAGGGTCTCGGCATCCTGCTCATCGTGCTGCTGCGGCGTCGCGAGTTCGACGGTGTGGTCGACGGGATCGTCTACGCCGGGATGATCGGCGCGGGGTTCGCGTTCAGCGAGAACATCCTCTACCTCGGACGCACCTTCGTGGACTACGGCCAGCAGGGCCTCACCGAGCTGTTCGTCCTGCGCTGCATCTTGGGCCCGTTCGCGCACCCGTTCTTCACGGCCATGACCGGCATCGGGCTCGGGCTCGCGGTGACGGTGGTCCGCCGCGGCTGGCTACGGGTGCTCGTCGGGATCGCCGGCTATGTCACCGCCGCCTTGCTCCATGGTGTCTGGAACCTGTCCGCCGCCACGGGCAACCTGATCGGCGTGTACCTGGTGATCCAGGTGCCGCTGTTCCTCGGGTTCCTCGGTTTGATCCTCGGCCTGCGGCTGCGGGAGGGCCGGCTGGTACGCGTCTACCTGAGCCAGTACGCCGACGCCGGCTGGCTGAGCCACCCGGAGGTCGCGATGCTTTCGTCGTTGCCGGCGCGGCGTCAGGCCCGGATGTGGGCCAGCGGGCTGGGGGGCCGCCCCGCACTCGCATCCATGCGGGGCTTCCAGGACAGCGCCAGCGACCTCGCTCTCCTGCGCTCGCGTATGGTCCGCGGGACCGCCGAGCGCGACGCGGTCGCGCACGAGCGCCTCCTGCTCGACTCCCTGGTGACCTGCCGACAGCGGTTCCTGGTCGGCGCCCAACCGTGACACGGACCGACCGCAGCCCGTATGCCTTCGGCCTGGCGACAGGCATACCGCACCTCGCCGGACACCTACAATGAGGCCCCGGCGCCCTCGTAGCACAACGGATAGTGCAGCGGCCTTCTAATCCGCAGGTTGCAGGTTCGAGTCCTGCCGGGGGCACAGGGCATCCGGAGCAGGACAACAACGGCGCACCGGCCGAAACCGGCCGGGGACGCGCCGACGCCTGTGCTTGGGGCGCAGGTCGAGCAGTTGGGAGAATCACCGCGTGACCGTGACCGCCGACCCGGCGACGCGTGACCTGCTGCCCGCGGTGACGTCCCTACGTGACGAGGTGGCGGCCACCACGCTGCCCTTCGACCTGCCCGGGGTGAGCGCCGCCGAAGGTGGCCGCACCGAGCTGCTGCATCAGCTCGACGACTACATCCTGCCCCGGCTCTCCTCACTGGACGCGCCCCTCTTGGCGGTCGTCGGCGGCTCGACTGGTTCGGGCAAGTCGACGTTGGTCAACTCGGTTCTCGGGCAGGTCGTGACCGCGCCCGGAGTGCTGCGGCCCACGACGCGCTCGCCGGTGCTCGTGCACCACCCGAGCGACGCGCGCTGGTTCACCGAGGAGCGCATCCTTCCCGAGCTGGCCCGGTCCTTCGGCGGGAGCCTGGACGAGTCGGCGGTCGACGGCGAAGCGACCGTACGCCTGGCCACCTCTTCCGCCCTCCCTGCCGGGATGGCGCTCCTCGACGCGCCCGACATCGACTCCGTTGTGCTGCGCAACCGTGAGCTGGCGCGGCAGCTGCTCGGGGCCGCAGACCTGTGGCTGTTCGTCACCACCGCTGCCCGCTACGCCGACGCCGTCCCGTGGGACCTGCTGCGTCAGGCCTCGGAGCGCGGCACCGCGGTCGCGGTCGTGCTCAACCGGGTGCCCAAGGAAGCGGTGGGCGTGATCCGCGAGCACCTCGGGTCGATGCTCAAGGAACAGGGACTCGGGTCGGCCCCCGTCTTCACGATCGCGGAGTCGACCCTCGACCCTGGCGGTCTGATCCCGCCCGACCAGATCGCCCGGCTGCAGTCCTGGCTGACCGCGCTCGCCAAGGACGGCCGCGCCCGCGCCCTCGTGGTGCGCCAGACCCTCACTGGCGCCCTCGACTCGCTCGACGGCCGGATCACGGCTCTGGTCGACGCGTCGTCCGCCCAGCTCGCCGCGTCCGGCGAGCTCGACAAGGCAGCGCGGCAGGCATACGCGGAAGCCACCGAGGGGGTCTCGCACGGCATGACGGACGGTTCGCTGCTGCGCGGGGAGGTGCTGGCCCGGTGGCAGGAGTTCGTCGGCACGGGTGAGTTCTTCCGGCAGGTCGAGACGACGGTGTCCCGGGTGCGCGACCGGATCGTCGCCTCCGTCAGGGGAGCTCCGGCCCCATCCGGGCACCTCGACGAGGCCCTACACAGCGGGGTTGCCGAGCTGGTCCGCGCCGAAGGCCGGGGCGCCGCCTCCGGCACGTCACGTTCGTGGCGCGCGCTCGCGGGTGGGGCGACGCTGCTTCAGCAGCACCCGAACCTGACGCGGGTGTCCCCCGAGTTCGACCAGACGGTCGCGTCCTTGGTCCACGACTGGCAGGGGGACGTGCTCGACCTGGTCCGTCACGAGGGCAAGGACCGACGCACGACGGCCAAGGTGACCGCATACGGGGTGAACGCCGTCGGCACAGTCCTGATGCTGGTCACCTTCGCCTACACCGGCGGCATCACCGGCGCTGAGGTGGGCATCGCGGGAGGCACGGCGGTCCTCGGGCAGAAGCTGCTCGAGGCAATTTTCGGCGACCAGGCGGTCCGGACGATGGCGGCCAAGGCCAAGGAGGCGCTGCTGGACCGCGCCGAGGCCGCGTTCGCCGCCGAGGAGGCGCGCTTCACCGGCGCCGTCGGTTCGGTGGGGCTGCGCTCCGACCAGGCGCGGTCCCTGACCGCCGCCGCCAGATCCGTGAAGGCGGCCCGATGAGCCCGCTGCTCATGGGGCGGCGCCGGGTCGCCGCCCCGGACAGCCAGACCGTCGCCGGCCAAGCACGCGCCTTGCGGGCGGCCATCGAGGCCGGCGGCAATCAGCTCGACCGGGTCGAGGTCGTTCGTGCGGGTCGCACGATCGAGAAGGTCGAGCAGCGCAGCGCCCTCGCCGGTGACCACACGGTGGTCGCGCTCGCGGGGGCGACCGGCAGTGGGAAGTCGTCGATCTTCAACGCGGTCGCCGGGGCGGGTATCGCCGAGATCGGGGCGCGTCGACCCACGACGTCGACGCCAACCGCTGCTGTCTGGGGGGACTCCTCCGCCGGGGTGCTGCTCGACTGGCTCGGCGTGAGTCGGCGGCACGGTGTCGCCCCGGTCGCCCCGGTCGCCTCGGTCGCCTCGGTCGCGCCCGACTCGTCGGGGGAGGAGGGCACCCTCGACGGACTCGTACTGCTGGACCTGCCGGACTTCGACTCACGCGACCTCTCCCATCGCCACGAGGCAGAGCGGATCCTCGAGCTGTGTGACGTGTTCGTCTGGGTGACCGACCCTCAGAAGTACGCCGACGCGCTGCTCCACGACGACTTCGTGAGGAACCTCGCTGGCCATGCCTCGGTCATGCTCGTCGTCCTCAACCAGGCGGACCGGTTGGACGACGCCGGGCTGGCGGCCTGTCGCGCCGACCTGGCCCGGCTCTTCGCGGCCGACGGCGTCCACGACGTCTCGGTCCTGGCGACCTCCGTCCTCACCGGACAGGGCATCGACGAGCTGCGCCAACGGTTGGCGAACGCCGTCGCCGGTCACGAGGCGTCGCGGCACCGGCTGGCCGCGGACCTGCGCGCCAGCGCGGCCCGGTTGCGCCGCGGGGTCGGCGACGCCGAGCCCACCATCGACACCGATGCCGACGACCGGCTCGTCGACGCGCTGTGCCGGGCATCCGGGGTGCCCGTCGTGCTTGACGCCGTCGAGGAGGACTACCGCCGCGAGGCGTTGGGCCGGGCCGGGTGGGTGTTCACCCGGTGGGGTCGCAAGATGCGCCCCGACCCGCTCGGCCGGCTCCGCCTCGACAAGCGCTCGACCGTCCTCGACACCGTGGACCCGCTGGACGTGCGTCATGTGCTCGGCAGGTCGTCGATCCCCGCGCCCACCGCCTCCGCTCGCTCGGCCGTCAAGCTGGCCGCGCTCGAGCTGACCGAACGCGGCTCCGACGGCCTGCCCATCCTGTGGTCCGAGGCCGTCTCCGACGCTGCGGCCCCGACGGACCGACGCCTCTACGAGGACCTCGACCGGGCCGTGGTCAGCACCTCCCTGCGCGGCAACCCGCCGGCGTGGTGGCGCGTGATGGGGTGGGTGCAGTGGGTGACCGGGCTCGCCACCGTCGCGGGGGCCGTCTGGCTGACGGTGCTGGGCGTCATCGGCTGGCTCCAGCTGCCGCAGATCGACACCCCGAAGCTCGGCTCGCTGCCCGTGCCGTTCCTGCTGTTCGGCGGCGGGCTCGTCCTCGGGCTGCTCGCCGCCTGGTTGGCTCGTTCGCTCGCCCGCGTCGGGGCCAGGCGTCGCCGGACGGTGGTCGGCGCCCGGCTGCGGGACGCGGTGGGCGGGGTGGCCACCCAGCGCCTGGTCGTCCCCGTGGTCGACGTCCTGGACCGGCACCGCACCACGCGGTCGAACCTCGATGAGGCCGCGCGTACCTGAGGGTCGTCCACACCCCGTGACCGTCTCGTCCCACGATCCACAGGGCTGGCGACGGCGCTGGTATGCCTGTCCACCGGCCTGCAGGGTTGGTCCCACGCCGGGCGCGGAGCCCGGGACAACAGTGGACCAGTCAAGGTGGGAGTCAGGCATGAACGAGAGCTTCGTGACCGTCGTCGGCAACGTGGTGGCGGACCCGGTGACGCGACCGACCAAGGCGGGCCGGCCATTCGCCAGCCTGCGAGTGGCGTCGACGACCAGGCGGTGGGACCTCGAGACGCGCGCCTTCATCGACGGGAACACCAACTATGTCAACGTGGCGGCCTTCAACGCGCTCGCGGCCAACGTGATGGCGAGCGTCCGACGCGGCCATCCCGTGGTGGTCTACGGGCGGCTGCGCGTCAACCAGTGGCAGAACGACAAGGGGGAGCCGCGCACCTCCGTCGAGATCGATGCCTACACGATCGGACACGACCTCAGCCGGGGGCAGTCGTTGTTCACCAAGCCGGACCGGGTCCAGCTCGACACCAACGACCGGCTCGCCGACCAGGCCATCCAGGAGTCGTTCGACGAGCCACGCAGCGGCTCGGACGAGGTGGGTGGCCAGGCGGACGAACGCCTCGTTGGGCTGAGCGAGCCGGGGCGCGGGTTCACCCGGCGTGAGCAGGACGCCGACACGGATGCCTACGAGGTGGTGGGCGCAGGCTGAGTCGACGGGCGATTGGGAGGGGTGGGGCACCCGCGGATAGCCTTCTGGCATGCCCGAGTTCATCTACACCATGACCAAGGCGCGCAAGGCGCACAACGAGAAGGTCATCCTCGACGACGTAACCATGTCGTTCTACCCGGGTGCCAAGATCGGCGTCGTCGGCCCGAACGGCGCCGGCAAGTCGACCATCCTCAAGATCATGGCCGGGCTCGACCAGCCCTCCAACGGCGAGGCCCGCCTGGCTCCCGGGGCGACGGTGGGGATCCTGCTGCAGGAGCCGCCGCTAAACGAGTCCAAGACCGTCCTCGGCAACGTCGAGGAGGGCGCCGGGGAGATCAAGGCGAAGCTCGACCGCTACAACCAGATCTCCGAGGAGATGGGGGATCCGGACGCCGACTACGACGCGCTGCTCGCCGAGATGGGCACCCTCCAGGAAGACATCGACCACGCCGACGCCTGGGACCTCGACGCACAGCTCGAGCAGGCCATGGACGCCCTGCGCTGCCCGCCGCCGGACGCCGACGTCACCGTGCTGTCCGGTGGCGAGCGCCGCCGGGTCGCCCTGTGCAAGCTGCTCCTGCAAAAACCCGACCTGCTGCTGCTGGACGAGCCCACCAACCACCTCGACGCCGAGTCGGTGCAATGGCTCGAGCAGCACCTCGCGGGCTATGCCGGCGCCGTCCTGGCCGTCACCCACGACAGGTACTTCCTCGACAACGTCGCACAGTGGATCGCCGAGGTCGACCGTGGCCGGCTCTACCCCTACGAGGGCAACTACTCGACCTACCTGGAGAAGAAGGCCGCCCGCCTCCAGGTGCAGGGCAAGAAGGACGCCAAGCTCGCCAAGCGACTGAGGGACGAGCTCGAGTGGGTCCGTTCCAGCGCCAAGGGACGCCAGACCAAGTCCAAGGCGCGCCTGCAGCGCTACGAAGAGATGGCAGCGGAGGCCGACCGGACCCGAAAGCTGGACTTCGACGAGATCGCGATCCCGCCGGGTCCCCGCTTGGGTTCGACGGTCATCGAGGTCAAGGACCTCAAGAAAGGGTTCGGCGACCGTGTCCTCATCGACAACCTGTCGTTCTCGTTGCCCCGCAACGGGATCGTCGGGGTCATCGGTCCCAACGGTGTCGGCAAGACGACGTTGTTCAAGACGATCGTCGGCCTCGAGGAGCCGGACGAGGGGGCGGTCAAGGTCGGCGAGACGGTGAACATCTCCTACGTCGACCAGGCTCGCGCCGGTCTCGACCCGAAGAAGAACCTCTGGGAGACCGTCAGCGACGGCCTGGACTTCATCAAGGTGGGCAACGTCGAGATCCCGTCACGGGCCTACGTCTCACAGTTCGGGTTCAAGGGGCCGGACCAGCAGAAGCCCACCGGGGTGCTTTCCGGAGGGGAGCGCAACCGGCTCAACCTAGCGCTCACCCTCAAGCAGGGCGGCAACCTGCTGCTGCTCGACGAGCCCACCAACGACCTGGACGTCGAGACGCTCGGCTCGCTGGAGAACGCGTTGCTCGAGTTCCCTGGCTGCGCAGTGGTCATCAGCCACGACAGGTGGTTCCTGGACCGCGTGGCGACGCACATCCTGTCCTACGAGGGGACCGAGGAGAACCCGTCGAGCTGGTACTGGTTCGAGGGAAACTACGCCTCCTACGAGACCAACAAGCTCGAGCGCCTCGGAGCCGACGCCGCCCGCCCGCACCGAGTCACCTACCGCAAGCTCACCCGCGACTGAAACCGGCGACTGAACCTGTTCGGAATCGGGGGGACGTCGCAAGGAAAATGACGCACACTTGAGATGTGGACGTCCGGCTCGTCCTGCTGATCGCGGTTGTCGCCATCGTGGCGGGCCTCCGCTGGCGCCGTCGCGCCCCCACGGAACGGGCACCGCAGGACGCCACCCGTGCGCAACCGGTCCGACCAGAGCGGCCGGCCGCCCAGACGCACCAGCCAGCAGTCGACGGCGACGAGCACCTCGACGTCGAGCTGGAAGAGGCTCTCGACCGGGTCTGGCACGAGCACTCGCGAGGTGCGGACCTGCTCCTCGACGCACGGCTGAGGCTGCTCGTAGATCGCGGGGTGCCCGTGCGGGCGCTGCGACCGGCGCCCGGTGGGCGGGCGATCAGGGTGGTGTTCGGCGACGGCACTGTCTTGCTGTCGCGTGGGACGGGACAGGGCGACTTCGGTCGGCTCGCGCTGGCGCTGCTCACCCAGTCCGTGCGGCTGGGTGGATACTCCCGGGCGGAAGGCCGCACGACGCTCGAGTTCCGCTGGAACCCCGACCACCGGCTCGCCGCCGTCGCGGTCGGTCTCGACCAGCCAGACTGACCCTCGGACTGCACGCCCGAGGGTCGGTCGACCTACGACCCGGGTACCCGACGGTCGGCGCCGAGCAGGCGCAACCCGAGTGAGGCATACCGGGAGCCGATGTCCGACGCGGTGAGCCGCCCACGGGGCGAGTACCACCGGGCCACGTCGATGCACAGCGACAACAGCGCCAAGACGGTTTCGCGGACGTCGTCGACGACGAACTCCCCGCCTGTCACACCGTCCTCCACCACGGCCTGCACCTTCGCGTGGAGCTCGCGACGCAGAGCCACGACCTCGGCGTAGTGCCCGGGACTGAGGTGCGGGAACTCGTACTGCACGACTCGGGCCACCTCGTGGTGCTCCGCGTGCCAGGCCGCGAAGTCCGACATCAACCTCGTCAACCGAAGGGTGGGCGTCGGCGGCTCGGTCAGCGCGCGGCTGACCAGGTCCAGCGCAGCCTCGTGCCCCGCGAGGCTCAAGGCGTGCAGCAACGCCTCTTTGGAGGCGAAGTGGACGTAGACACCCGCGGGTGACAGCCCGGCGCGCGAGGCAATGTCTCGGGTCGTCGTGGCGTGGAAACCCTTGTCGGCGAACGCTCTCGCGCCAGCGTCGAGGAGCCGGTCCACGGTGGCGACTCTGTCAGCTCTGCCGGGCTCGCAGATCTCGGTAGATGTCGGTAGCGCCACGTTGACAGCATGCCGCACGTCGGAGACACTAAGCAAGCGCTTAGTTACCAGGTGGTAACCCGAGGGAAAGACGGTCAGCACATGCCCCGCAACATCTACGACCAGGACCACGAGGACTTCCGGGCGACGGTCCGCGAGTTCGTCGAGCGGACCCTGAAGCCGCGCGCCGAGGAGATGATTGAGACTCACTCGATCCCCCGCGAGCTCTGGCAGGAGGCCGGCAAGCAGGGTCTGTTCGGCCTCGACATCCCCGAGGAGCTGGGTGGCGTAGGCGCAAACGACTACCGGTTCAACGCGATCGCCGCCGAGGAGGTCGCTGCCTTCAACGCCGCCGTCTCGTCGTGCTTCGGCATCCACTCCGACGTCTGCCCGCCCTACCTCGTCGACCTCGGCACCGAGGAGCAGAAACAGCGCTGGCTGCCGGGCATGGCAGCGGGCGAGCTGATCTGCGCCATCGCCATGACCGAGCCGTCTGGTGGCTCCGACCTCGCGGCCCTCAAGACCACCGCCGTCCGGGCAGCCGACGGGTCTGACGACTGGATCGTCAACGGCAGCAAGACGTTCATCACCAACGGCTACGAGGCCGACCTCGTCATCGTGGCGACTCGCACCGATGCCAGCAAGGGTGCCAAAGGCATCACCTTGTTCATGCTCGAGGACGGGATGCCCGGCTTCAACCGGGGACGCAAGCTCGACAAGGTCGGTCAGGTCGAGTCGGACACGGCGGAGCTGTTCTTCGAGGACGTACGGGTGTCGGATGCCAACCGGATCGGCGACGAGGGCATGGGCTTCATCGCCATGATGCAGCGGCTCCCGCAGGAGCGGGTCGGTGCGGCCGTCTCCAACGTCTCGCACGCCGCGCAGATCCTGCGCGAGACGATCGACTACGCCAAGGAGCGCAAGGCGTTCGGCCAACCGATCGGCACGTTCCAGCACAACAAGTTCAAGATCGCCGAGCTGGTCACCAAGATCGAGGTCACGCAGGCCTACGTCGACGACTGCGTCCTCGCGCACTCCCAGCGCACGCTCACTGCGGTGGACGCCGCGAAAGCCAAATGGTGGAGCGCCCAGGTCCAGAACGACGTGCTCGACGAGTGCGTCCAGCTCTACGGCGGCTACGGCTTCATGAACGAGTACCGCGTGGCCCGTGCCTGGCGTGACGCCCGCGTCACAAAGATCTGGGCCGGCTCCAACGAGATCATGAAGGAGCTCATCGGCCGTGACCTCGGCCTCTGAGCGAGCCCAGACGCGAGCCCAGACGCGAGCCCAGACGCATACCGGCGTCAGTCCTTGGGGCCGCCGGCGACGTAGATGACCTGGCCGCTGACGAACCCCGCCTCGTCACTGGTGAGGAACGAGATGGTCGCCGCGATGTCCTCGGGCTGGCCGACGCGTTGCACAGGAATCTCCTTGGCAGAGAACGCGACGAAGTCTTCGAACGGCACTCCGAGGCGCTCGGCCGTGGCGCGCGTCATGTCCGTCTGGATGAACCCCGGAGCCACGGCGTTCGCCGTCACGCCGAACTTGCCGAGCTCGATAGCGAGCGTCTTGGTGAAGCCCTGTAGGCCCGCCTTGGCCGCCGCGTAGTTGACCTGTCCGCGGTTGCCGAGTGCGGACGTCGAGGACAGGTTGACGATCCGGCCGAACTTCTCGGCGGTCATGTGACCCTGCACCGCTCTTGTCATGAGGAACGCGCCGCGCAGGTGGACGCCGAGGACGGAGTCCCAGTCCTGCTCGGTCATCTTGAAGATCAGGTTGTCCCGGGTGATCCCGGCGTTGTTCACGAGGATCGTTGGGGCGCCCAGCGCCTCGACGACCTGCTCCACGGCGGCGGCGACCTGGTCCGCATCGGCGACGTCGACGCCTACACCGACGGCCTGGCCCCCGGCGTCCGTGATCGCGCCGACGGTGTCGGCGCACGAGGCGGCGTCGAGGTCGAGGACACCGACCTGGTGGCCGTCGGCGGCCAGCCGTTTCGCGGTCGCGGCCCCGATCCCGCGGGCGGCTCCGGTGACGATGGCAGTACGCGGGGTGGTTGGCACGGGGACTCCTGGGGCGTGGGGGGACACGGGTTCACTGCAATGCGGGGCGGGAGCCGGTGTGCCTCCCGTGCGCTGTCGAGTCTACGGAGCCTGGCTCGCGAGCAGGTCAGACCGTCGGGTCAGGCCGTGGGGTCAGACCGTCGGGTCAGATCGCGACTCAGACCAGAGCAGCCGCGACGACGGCGGCGAGCTCGGTTCGCGTCGGACCGGGCGCATATGCCGGTCGCCAGCCGGTCTCGTAGACCGCGCGTGCGAGCGGCTGAACCGGGTCCAATGACGACGGCAACGCGGTCATCATCACGTAAGGCCCCAGAACGGGGGTGATGCGCGGGTCGACCTCTGCGGCGGCCATCACGAGGTCCGACGGGATCCGCGAGCTGAGGTCCAGGTCCTCGCCTGCCCATCGGCGGCGCAGCGAGCTGTCCATCAGATCGTGGTCCTCGACCCAGGGCCGCATGTGAGCCTCACACCACGCGTCGAACTCCTCACCCACGCCCGTCAGCTGGTCGGCCGTGGGGGTCCCGGCCGGGTCGAGTGCTTCGTCCACGAACCTCAGCAGCGCGTCGACCTGCATCATGCTGGTGGCCAGCCCACGGCCGAAGTTGGGAGTCGTCGTGCAGACGCTGTCGCCCACGAATACGAGACCGGGAAGTGCGAGCTCCCCGGTTGCGGAGCGTTGGCTGCGGAACGCGTTGATGAGGCTGCCGCCTGGAAGGACCCCGGTGACTGGCACCGAGCGAAGGGGGTCGGTCCACTCGGCGAGTCCGGGTATGGCCCGGCACGCGGCGACGAAAGCGGGCTCGTGACGCAGGCCGACGAGGTCGCGTCCATCGCTGGGACGCACAATCAGCACGGAGAAGATCCCGAGCTCGTGCGGGAACACGATGCATTGATAGCCCTCCAGATTCGCCTGCCAGGCCAACGGGTTGACGAGCGGACCGGGCTCCGCTCCAGGCAGGAGCTGATACTGGCGGTCGACGTAGGCAATCCCGCAGGCCCCCCCCGCACCCTGGGGCGCTCGGCGTTGCCGGTTGACCCGCCCGGACCGACCCGACGCGTCGACGACGAGATCGGCATCGACGATCTGGCCGTCGGCGACCACCCCGGACGCCCGGACGCCGGCGCGGGAGTGGCCGGCGGACTCCCGTTCGGTAACGGCGTCGACGTGGGCGGCGAGGTAGGTGACCCTCGGGACTGCCAGCACGGCGGCCCGCAGGACTTGCTCGAACGTACTGCGCCGGCATCCCAGTCCTGCCTCGACCTCGGTGCCGTCGGGAAGGTTGAAGGAGAGGCTTTCGGCACCGGCGTCGGCCAATCGACTGTCGACACCGGGAACTTCTCGACGCACGGTTCGGACCGCCTGTGGCCGGACCGCGTGGGCATGGTGAAACTGCATGACGCCCTTGCGCGCCCAGGTCCCTCCCTCTGGGGGTCCTGGGTCGCGGTCCACGAGGGTGACGTCGGAGCCCCGCCTGGCCAGCGCTGCAGCGAGGACGAGTCCGACCGGTCCGGCGCCGATGACCGCAACCTTCATGTCGTTCTCGTCCCGCTCGCACACACGTCACTCACAGTGACAGAGGAGTAGGTGTTGCCCGTGCGAAATACGGACCGACAAGGCGGGTTCGAGAGGCTTGACGTCCGCAATGTCATCTAGCCCCCCTGATGACCGACACCAGCACCGCAGCTCCGAGCCCCGGCGGACACCGCGAAGGGACGACGGTGGCGGAACATGGCGACGGAGCCGACCCAGGTGCGGAAGGGGCAGGGCGCTACGGAAGGTAGGGCGCCAAGGTGTTGCGGGCGAGAAGGAAACCGGCCTTGACGAGATCGTCGGTGGCCTCGAACTGGCGGTCCTCGTGCTCGACAGTGACCGCGCCCTGATAACCCGCCCGGTAGAGCGCCGAGAAGAAGCGCTGCCAGTTGACCTCTCCGAGGCCGGGCAGCCGCGGGCGTTGCCAGCCAATGCCGGCGGCCGAGGTGCCGTGCTGGTAAAGGCCGTTGCGGTCGATCTCGACGTCCTTCGCCTGCACGTAGTAGATCCGCGACCCGAACTCCTCGATGGCCCGCTCGCAGTCGATCATCTGCCACACCAGGTGCGACGGGTCGAAGTTCAGGCCCAACGTGTCTGAAGGGATCGCCTCGAACATGTCCCGCCACACGGCAGGGGAGTGGGCCAGGTTGTTGCCGCCCGGCCACTCGTCCTCGGAGAAGATCATCGGGCAGTTCTCGATGGCGATGCGAACGCCGTGCTCCTCGGCGTGCGAGACGAGAGCTGGCCACTCGTGCCGGAAGGCGGTGAAGTTCTCGGATGGTGTGCGGTCCTTGTCGTTGCCGACGAAGGTGTTGACCACGGGGACGCCCATCAGCGCGGCTGCGCTGATGACCGCCCGCAGGTGGCCCTGGACCTCGGCTCGGTGCTGCGGGTCGGGGTGCAGCGGGTTGGGGTAGTAGCCGAGAGCCGAGATGTCGACGCCACGTCGGGCGATGTCCTGTGTCAGCTCGGTCGCCTGCGACGGGGAGAGCTTGACCACGTCGATGTGGGACGTCCCCGCATACCGGCGTTGCTTCCCTCCGGTCCGCGGCCAGCACGCGACCTCGAGGGTGCGGAAACCATTGGTGCCGGCCCAGTCTGCGACCTCGGTCAGCGGTGTCTCGGGGAACGGCGCGGTCAGCAGGCCGAGCTTCATGAGGTGCTCCTTTGCACAGGCGCCCATCGCCCGTTGTCGTGGCTGGCCAGGACGGCGTCCTCGAGGCGCAGCCCCTCGACTCCGTCGGCGAAGGTCGGGTAGCTGCCGTCGTCGCGGTGATCCCCGTCCACGACGGCGGCGTACACGGCCTCGACCAGTCCTAGGAAGGACTCGGCGAAGCCCTCGGGGTGGCCGCCTGGGTAATGCGAGACACGCACGGCATCCGTGCTCATGATGGATGGGTCGCGTAGCAGCACCTCGTTGAGCGCGCCGCGATGACCGACCCACAGCCGCTCGGGCTCCTCGGAGTCCCAGGCGAGCCCGCTCGTGGAGCCGGCGACCTCGATGCGGCACGAGTTCTTCCGGCCGGGGGAGACCTGCGACACCGTGAGCGCTCCACGAGCGCCGTTCTGGAAGCGCAGCAGGATCCCGGCGGCGTCCTCCGTGGTCACCGTGAAGTCCTCACGCTCCACCGACGCGACGGTATGCGCGGTGAAGGTCTCGACGGACCCGACAGGTCGCCGGCGGGTCGGCAGGAAGGTGTGCAGGTCGGCAAACACCTCCGCGACCCGAGTGCCGGTGAGGAAGCTGGCGAGGTCGAGCCAGTGCGAACCGATGTCGGCCACGGCTCGCAGCCGCCCGGAAGCCTCCGGGTCCACCCGCCAGTTCCAGTCGGTCTCGAGCAGCAGCCAGTCCTGCAGGTAGCTGCCGGAGACCAGCCGCGGAACACCGATGTCGCCGGCGGCGATCATCGACCTGGCGTGGTGCAGCACAGGGTTGAAGCGCACGTTGAAGCAGATGGCGTGGATCACACCGGCCGCTCGGGCGGCGTCGAGCATGGCCTCCCCGGAGGAGGCGTCGAGCGCGAGCGGCTTCTCGCAGATGACGTGCTTGCCGGCTGAGAGCACCTGATGCACCTGCTCCGCGTGCAGGTTGTTGGGGCTGGTGACGTGCACCACGTCGACGGACGGGTCGGCGCACAGCTCGTCGATGTCGGCGTAGACGTGCGGGTACAGCCCGCTCTCGCGGGCCGCGGGCGCGTCGCGAGTCAGTACACCGCGCAGTGGTACACCGATGCGCCGCAGGGCGTCGATGTGCAGGCCCGAGATGAAGCCGGTGCCGATGACCGCCGCCCCGACGGCCGCTGCTGCTTGCGGCGACACCCGGCTCATCCGGGGACCCCTCGCGTCCGGGAGATCTTGACGTAAACCCAGGCGAGGGCCAGGAGGATGGCGCCGAAGAGCATCTGGCGCAGCGACTCGGCGACGGAAAGGCGGACGAGGAGCGTGTCGAGGACGGTGAGGATCAACGCGCCGAGGAATGTGCCGCCCATCCCTCCGACGCCTCCGAGGATCGACGTGCCGCCGATGACGGCCGCGGCGACGGATGGCAGTAGGTAGGAGTTGGCCAGCTGCAGGTCAACCGCGCCGCTGCGGCCGCCGATGAGCAGACCGGCGACGCCCGAGAGCAGGGCGCACCCCACGTAGACGGCGAGCTCGACCCGCCACACGCGTACCCCTGCCAGCCGGGCGGCGACCCGGTTGTCCCCGGTGGCATAGATCAACCGACCCAGGCCGGTGCGCCGCAGGAGCAGCACGAGGGCGACGCCCAAGACCAGCAGGACGAGGAGGTTCCACGGCACCGGCCCGACGATGGTGCCCCCGCCGAGGGTCTTCACCACGTCCGGCATGAGGGTGGCCCCGCCGAGGAAGGTCTGGCTACCGACAGTGAGGACGCCGACGAGGATGCCGTTCATACCGAGCGTCATGATCAGCGGGTTGACGTGGAACACGCCGATACCAACGCCGTTGACCCCGCCGATGACGAGGGCCGTGAGGAAGCCGAGCGCGAGGCAGGTCACCACCGCGTCTCCGGCGGCAGCACGCGAGCCGACGACGTATGCGGTCGCGGTGGCTGTCATCGCCACGGAGAGGTCGATGCCCCCGGTGAGCATGCAGAGCGTCTGGCCACCGGCGAAGAGCGCCAGCGGGGCGACGATGAGCAGCGTGTTGCGCAGCTGCGAGAAGGTCAAGAAGCCCTGGTCCACCACACCGTTGGCCACGCAGAGCAGCAGCAGGACGAGTAGAAGGGCGACGGTTGCGGGCGCGAGCCGGCCACGGCGCACGCGCATCGGCCGCGCGAGCGTGCTCATGACCGAGACCACCGCGCGCGCAGTAGGGAGCCGACGAGGACGACGACGACGATGATGACGCCGCGCACGACCTCGCCCCATGAAGGGTCGACCCCGAGGACCAGCAGGTTGCTGGAGACGAGGAACAGGCACCACACGGCGACGACCGGACCGAAGAAGCCGCCGACCCCGCCGGTCAGCGCGACACCGCCCAGGACGATGCCCGCGACCGACGCCAGGGTGCCCACGTTGGCGACGCTCGGGGTGGCCGCGCCACCTCCTGTGTAGGCGGTGGTCGCCAGGCCGGCGAGCGCGGCGAAGAACCCGCCGACCGCATACGCCGTCATGCGGGCCCGTCCGGCCGACACGCCCGCGAGGAAGGCCGCCTGCGGGTTCGACCCGAGCGCGAAGACGGCCAGCCCCGCGCGGGTGCGCCGAAGGGGAAACAGGACGAGAAGCATCGGGACCGCAAGGACGACGAGCGCGGGCCAGTAAGAGCTGGGACCGCCTTGAACCAGCGCCTGGAAGGCAGGGTCGGCGCCTCCCCCCGGAGCCGGCATCACGACGAGAGCGAGCCCGAGCCAGACGAAGCTCGTCGCCAGCGTCACGATGATGTCCGGGATGCCGCTCGTGGTGACGACCCAGGCCGTGAGTACTCCAAGCAGCACGCCGAGGAGCAGGGTCACCGCCGACATGCCCAAGGCCCCCGCGAAGCCGACGTCCTTCATGAGCCAGGCAGAGACGCAGTTGAAGAGCACCATCTGCGCACCGACCGAGAGGTCGATGCCGCCACCGATGACGATGACCGCCTGAGCGAGCGTGAGGAAGGCGATCGGCAGCGTGGAGGTGAACATCGTCTGCAGCTCGAAGGCGCCCCAGGCCCGGATGTGCGTTGCCTGCCAGGCCAGCAGCGCGGCGAACAGCATCACGAGAGCGACCGGCCAGGCGCTCTCCCGCAGCTTGACGAGCGCGAAGGAGCCCGAGGGCACCCGCAGCCCTCGCGGCGCCGTCGGACGGACGGGGACCTGGGTGCTCACGACGCCTCCGCTGCCCGGTGCAGGCCGTGCGCAGACTCCAGGAGCCGCGCTTCGTCGGCATCGCCGGCGAGGGCCTCGTCGACGATGCGCCCGTCGTGCAGGACGAGCACCCGGTCGCAGACGAGGGGCACCTCTCGCAGCTCACTGGTGAACATCAGGACCGAGCGTCCGTCGGCGGCCTGCTCGCGCAGCAGCGAGTAGATCTGGTGCTTCGTGCCGACGTCGATCCCGCGCGTCGGGTCGAAACACAGCATGATGTCGTAGCCGGAGACGAGCCAGCGGCCGATGGTCAGCTTCTGCTGGTTGCCTCCGGACAGCTCGCGGGCCTGGGTCTGGCCGCGGGTGTCGACCTCGAGCCGGTCGATCGCGCCGTCCACCGCAGTCTGCTCCCGCTCCTGGTCGATCCAGCCCCAGCTCCGCAGCCTGTTGTAGAGCGGGAGAGCGAGGTTGTGGCGGATCGACTGCTGCGGCAAGACGGCTGCCTGCCGGTCCGAGGGGACGAGCGAGATCCCGCGCCGGATGGCGTCGATGGGGTGGTGCGCCACCACCGGTTTGCCGTCCACGACAACGCGTCCCGAGCTGGGCCGCTGGTCACCCGCCAGAACGGAGAACAGCTCGTCCTGGCCTTGGGCGTCGAGCGCGACGATGCCCAGCACCTCGCCGGCATCGAGGTCGAACGACGCATCGTGCAGGCGTCGGCCGGCGGCGAGGTGTTCGACGACGAGCCGTGGCGACGGCGCTCGGGTGGTCTTGCGGCTGGTGACCGCGGAGTCCAGCCGGGCCGCCTTGTCACCCAGCATCGCAGCGACGATCCGCGCCTCCCCACCCTCGGAGGTCCGGTGCGTGTCGACGACACGACCGTCCCGCAAGACCGTTGCCCGGTCGCACTCGGCCTCGACCTCGGACAACCGGTGCGAGATGAACAGCACCGACCGGCCACGGTCCCGCCACTGACGCATCACCGCGAAGACCCGCTCCGCCATGTCGGTCGGAAGCGCGGCGGTGATCTCGTCGAGCAGCAGCAGCTGCGGGTCGTGCGCCAGGGCCCGAGCCAGGTCGAGCATCCGCAGCGTGGCGAGCGGCAGCGTGACGGCCCGAGAGCGCAGGTCGACGTCAGCGAGGCCGAGACGTCCCTGCCACTCGCGCACAGCGTCGTGGTCGGTACCGGTGAGGACGAAGTTCTCCAGGACGCTGAGGTCCGGAACCAGTGCCGGGTCCTGGAACACCGGCGCCACGCCGGCCGCTCGAGCCGATACGGGTGAGGAGAAGGTGACCGCCTTGCCGGCGACAGTGATCGACCCGCTGTCGGGTACGAGCACCCCGCTGAGGATCTTCACCAAGGTGCTCTTGCCCGCCCCGTTCGCCCCGAGGAGAGCGTGGATCTCGCCGCGCTCCACCTCGAGGTCGACCGAGCGCAGGGCGGTCACCGGGCCGTAGCTCTTCGCGACCGCGGTCACGGTGAGGAGCTGCGGGTCCTGCACCGATGCCGTCGACGTCACGGTGTGGTCATTCCCCAGGACCCTTGCAGGCTGCGAGCTGCTCGTTGCTGTACGTCGTGAACGGCTTGACCTGGGTGGCGGCGCTGAAGGTGGGAGCGCGGTCGGCGACGTAGTTGGCCTTGAGCTTCTCGGTATCGGTCTTCAGCCACACCTCTGGCTTCAGCACCGTCTTCTTGTCCATGGCCTTGCCCGACAGCACGTCGATGGCGATGGCGGTACCGACGCCACCGATGACCGCGGGGTTCGTGACCGCCGCGCCCTTGACGGTCGGGTCGTTGAGTAGCTGGCCGATGAAGCCGTTCTCGTCGGCGCCGATGACAGGCACCGGTGGCTTGTTCAGCGTCTTGAACGCGTTGACGACGGTGTAGTCGATGCCGCTGGTCCAGATCCCGTCGACCTTCGTGGCGGAGTTGAGGAGGTCGAGGGCCTGCTGGCCGCCCTTGGAGAAGTCCCAGCCGGTGTTGACCTCCTGGACCACCTTGATGTCGGGGTAGTCCTTCAGGGCCGTGGTGAACCCGGTGTGCCGGTCGGTGTCGGCGGGGACGCCGGGGATGCCGCGCATCTCCACGACGTTGCCTTTTCCTCCGAGCAGGTCGGCCAGTGCCTTGCCGCCGAGCCGGCCGTACTCGACCTGGTCGTTGGTGACGTTGTAGGCGTCCGGGCTCGTGACGGCGCTGTCCACGGCGACGACGACGATGCCTTTCGCCTTGGCTTCGCTGATCACCGAGTTCAGCTTGTCCGGGTCGCTGGGGTTGACGATGATCGCGTTGACACCCTGGGAGATCATCGAGCGCAAGTCGGCGATCTGCTCGGTCGGGCCACCGTTGCGGTTGGCGGAGATGAACTTCTTGACCTTGCCGCTGGCGAGCGACTGGGCCTTCGACGCGCAGATCATCTCCTCCCGCCAGCCGTTGCCGACGAGGGTGTTGCTGATGCCGATGACGTAGTCGCCGCCACCGGCGCCTCCACCGCCTGCCGGAGCAGTGCCGCCACCGGACGGGGTGGTCCCGGACGACGAGCTGCAGGCAGCCAGGAGGAGCGCGAGCGTTCCCGCCGACAACCCGAGGACGGAGCGTGATGTGCGTCGTTGCATGGTGTTCCACTCTTTCGGGGATGAGATCGGGGCGATCTGGAGGATCCTTGCAGGGGCGGAACGTGAATGTCTAGACATCTGTACTATCGGTTCGGCATCAATTGCTGGTCTTGGCGCGACCCCTGCGTCTTCGGCAGCCGAGGTCCGTCGGTGGTGATCTCGACCCGGGCTCCCGCGGCGGCGCTCAGCTGGGCCGCGTCGACCATCAGCTGGCCGGTCCGCCCGATCGCCGTGGACATCGGGCCGTCGAGCGGCTCTCCGGTATCGAGGTGGTGCAGCATGGCGCTGAGCCCTGTGCTGACCTCGGGTGCGAGCGCGTCGACGGGCACCTCGAGGCCGTCCAGATGCGTGGAGTCCTGCAGCGTGACGTGCCGGTCGTAGTCGAAGCTCGATACCGTCCCGTGCGTGCCGACGAGAACGAACCCGCTGCGCGGCTGGGTCAGGTGGTTCCACGGGTCGGTGAAGGTGCCCCATCGGGTGTGGAAGCTCGACAGCCCGCTGGGGTATGCCGCGACGACGATGCTCTGCTCGTCCACCTCGAGCCCCGGGGCGAGGTGCGTGGTCGCGGTGACGCTGAGGGGCAGCTCGCCCGAACGGAACCAGGTCCCGAGCGTGGTGCCGTAGCCCAGGTAGTCCAGCAGTGAGCCGCCGCCGGCGGCTGCCGAGTACCACCATGAGCCGGCCTTGTCCTGCTCGGTCGGCGTCACCTCGATCTTGTCGTGCAGGTGGAAGAGCGGGCCGCGGTTGCCGTCGTAGAAGTGCACCTCCGAGACGGCGCCGATGGCTCCCTCGGAGACGAGCCGGTATGCCGTGCGGTGGGTCGGGTACCACGCCAGCGGCCAGTTCACGCCGACAGCGGTGTCGTGCACGTGCGCCATCTCGATCATCGCGTCGACGCTCGTGAGGTCCGGGCCGAACGGCTTCTCCAGCAGCACGGCAGCTCCGCGCGCTGTGAGCCGCTCGACCCACACCTGGTGCTGCGCGGTGGTCGAGCACACCACGGCCACGTCGGGCCGCCAGGCGTCCAGCGCCGCGTCCACCTGTGCGAAGTCACTGACCTGTGCGAGGTCACCGAGCCCGACCGCCTGGCATACCTCCCGCATCCGTGCAGCGTCGGTATCGATGGCCCCGACCAGGGTCACTCTCGGCTCGGCAGCCGCCGTCCGCAGCTGATCGCCCATGTGCATGTGGTCGAAGCCGATGCCGACAAGACGCCGCATGTGAGCTCCTCTCGGCCTTCGTGGTCGTCGCTCCTTTGAGCATGCCCAGTATGCTCATCCGAGTTCCGACCGTAGAGGGGCCAGGCGCGCGTGAGACCAGTCGCGCCTGGCGGGTCAGGTCAGGCGTGATACGCCGACTCGTAAGGATGTCGTTCGCGACTCGCCGGGCTGGAGCACCGGCAGCCGGCCGGCAGCCCGGTCGGCCGCACGACCGAGCACCGAACAGTTGGCCGGCTCGATGCCGAGCACGTAGACGCCGGCTCGTGGGTGCACCCACTGATGGAGGCGCGGCATCGCCCTGACGTCCCATGCGACGGTCAACCTCAGCCCCAGCTCCTCGTGGGTGACCTGCACCTGCGCCCAGGTGTCCGGGCCCTCGCGGTCTCCGGTTCCATCGAGCACGTGCTCGAACACCCGCTCCACGCCATCTCGGGACGGCCTCGGTGCGTGCTCCCACACCCCTACCCACTGTTGAGAGTCGGCGTCACGCGCCACCGTGCGGCTTCCGGCCGGCGCGGTGACATAGCCGCCCGGGCTCCACAGCGGGGCGCCGAGGTTGACGTGGTAGAGCATCGGTGCCGGCACCGCTGCCGTGCCCACGTTCGTCACCCTGTCGGTGACGGTCAACAGCCCCTTGCCGGTACGCGTCGTCAGGCGGCGCTCGCAGCGCAGGTGCACGTCCAGGGCGTCGCCCTCTTCGACCACCCCGGTGACCACCAGCTCGATCTCGTCGTCCGGAGTCGTCGCCCGCTCGACACTGACAGCGCTGGCCGGTGTGGCGGAGAACGACCCGTGCTGCCCGTGGCCCTCGGAGGCCACGCCGACGTTCTGCAGACCACACGTGGTGACCAGGCCCCCGCCGAACTGACCGATCCACGAACCCGTCCCGGGCGTTGCGGCCCGCACGTCCCCGCGGCGCGACACCCAGGCGAGAGGTATGCCGTCGAACCAGGCGGCCGACACGTCCATCCCGCGGTCGGGCAGCAGCCTCGCGCTGATCCCCCCGACCACCTGTAGGTCTATGGCCCGCTGCAGCTGCCCGGTGTCGAGACCGGCGAGCGACTGGTGGGCACTCGCCAGCTGGTCGACGTGACCGACGAGGCCGTCCCTGACCAACGCGTTCGCAGGTCTGCCTCGTGTGCTGGTCAACGTCGTCGTGCCCGGGTGGAGCGGCCGCGCAGCTCGACCGTGAAGTCGATGGTCAGCACGTAGCGGTCGGTCACGTAGCGGCTCTGCGTCCACTCCACCGGCGTCGAGCGTTGGTCGGCGATCAGCCGCTGCTCCACGAGCAGCGCGGTGCGTGGGGCGACCCCCAGGTGTCGCTGGTCAGCTGCTGTCGCCGACTGTGCTGTCACCGAGCTGCGTCCGTGGTGCGGAAGCACCCCGACTGTCGTCATCGCTGCGTGCAGGGACGACGCGGCGAGATCGACGCCGAGCACCCCGGCGCTGGCCGGCGTCAGGACCGCTCGCTCGACGGCCATGGGCACGTCGTCTGCGAGCCGGATCCGCTCGACGACCACGACGTCGCTGGCCTCGTCGAGCCGCAGCGCCGCTGCCGCCTCAGCAGACGCGTGCTGGAGACCAGCGAAAAGCAGAACGGACGACGGGTGCATACCCCGCGCCAGCATCTCCTCGGAGAAGCCGCGCAGGCGCGACAGCTGCCGGTCCACCGGCCGTTGGCCGACGAACGACCCGCGTCCCGGGAGCCTGATGACCAGCCCCTCGTCGACGAGCCGCTGCATAGCGGTGCGTGCCGTCATCCGGCTGACCCCGAACTCGACGCACAGGTCAGCGTCGCTCGGCAACGGGTCGTCCGGCCGCAGCTGCGCGATCCGCGCGCGCAGGCGCTGCTCGATCTCGACGTAGCGCGGGGTGAAGTCCGGAACGCTCACCAGTGGGGTCCCGCCTCAGCTGACGACATGGCCGACGTTGCCGTTGATGGTCAGGCCGCCGTCGACGACGAGCTCGTGGCCGGTGATGTACCGCGAGGCCGGTGAGGCGAGAAAGGCTACGACATCGGCGACGTCCTCCGGGTCGCCGATGTGCCCCGAGGGGATCCGCTGGTGGTATGCCGCTCGCACGGCGTCGTCCCACGCCACGGTGTTGAGCGGCGTCTCGATGGCCCCTGGCGCTACGGCGTTCGCGGTGATGCCATGGGGCGCCAGCTCGACAGCGATGGTCTTGGTCAGCGCCACGATCCCTCCCTTCGCGGCGATATAGGCCGAGAGGCCCCCGACGACGAGGATGTCAGCGGCCGACGAGATGTTGACGATCCGGCCCCCTCGTCGATGGGGTAGCTGGTCGACCATTCGAGCAGCAGCCTCCCGGCATCCGTAGTAGTAGCCGTGCAGGTTCGCGCGGAGCAGGTCGTGCCAGTCCGTGGCCCGGGACTCGAGGAACGGCTTGACCAGCAGCGCCGCCGCGTTGTTGACCCAGATGTCGATGCCCCCGAGCTGCGTGACGGCGGCGTCAGCCAGCGCGGCGACAGTGCCCTCGTCGCCGGTGTCACCGGACATGACCAGTGCGCGCCGACCGAGCGCCTCGACCTGCCGCGTGGTCTCCTTCGCCCCGGCCTCGTCGCCGAGGTGTATGCCCGCGACGTCGGCGCCCTGCCGGGCCAGTGCGACGGCCACCGCCTGCCCGATGCCGCGAGAGAGACCCGTCACGACGGCCGTCCGGCCCGTGAGGTCGTAGGGGTTGGCCGCAGCCGCTGACGACGTCATGCCGAGACGCCGCGCTGGGTTGTGCTGTCTGCACCGACGCCACCGCGCGCACCCGCCGCAGCCCCGGGGTCGAGGACGAGCTTGACGCCGGCCGCAGCCCGGGTGTCGGCGAAGGAGGTCTCCCAGTGTTCGAGAGCCGCGACCCCGCTGACGAGGGGGTCGAGCCGCACGAGGCCGGCGCTCACGAGGCGTTCGGCTCGCTCCCACGACTGCGGGGTGCTGGCGAAGCCGGACGTCACACGGAGCTCCTTGAGGCATACGGCGTCGAGGTCGATGCTGACGGGCCGCCCGCACAGGCCGATCTGCACGTAGTGGCCACCTTTGCGGATATGTTGCAACCCCGACGCGACGCCGGAGGCCGAGCCGCTGCACTCCGCGACGACGTCGAAACCGCTTATGGGAGTAGCCGACTCGAGGGCATCGGAAACAACTGCGTGCAAGCCCAGTGCGCTCGCCTGATCTAGACGGACGGCGTCGCGTCCGGTGCCGACGATGGTCACGTCGGCGCCCTCGGCTCGGAGCACCTGAGCCGCGAGCAGACCCATGGCGCCGGGTCCGACAACGAGCGCGCGATCTCCCGGTGACGCGACCGCCGGGTCGCACAGGCAGTGCGCGACGCAGGCCAGCGGCTCGTAGAGAGCGCCGGCGTGCAGGCCCACGGACTCGTCGACGTCATGCACGTTGACCAGCGGGACGACGACGTAGCGGGTGAAGCCACCGTCGACGTGGCTGCCGATGGACCGGCGCTCGGCGCACAGGTTGGGCTGGCCGGACCGGCATCGCGCACAACGACCGCACGTGGAGAAGTACGTCTCGAGCGCGACCCGTCGCTCGAGGTTCGCAGGGTCGACCCCGTCACCGATCTCGTCCACGACGCCGCTGACCTCATGGCCCAACGTCACCGGAGGGAGGCTGGGAAACTCATCCAGCATGATGTGCAGGTCCGTCCCGCAGATCCCGACGGACCGCACCGCCACTCGCACCTGTCCGGGACCAGGGGTGGGTACCGGCACGCTGGTGAGTCCGACGTTCTCGGCGCCCGTCCCCGTCTTACGCAGGGCAGTCATCGTCTCCACCATGCGCTCCGCCTTGAGACTGCCAGTATGGATGTCTAGACATTAGCGCTATGCCGCTGGCACGCGCCAGCCCCCACCCCAGTCCGAGCGCAGGTGGCAGCGATCCGCCGAGAGCGAAACGCAATCAGTGCTTTCCGGAGCTGCCTGGCGCATACGTTGGACGGATGGGAGACGTTGTCCGCCTGCGCCTGACCGAAGCGCGCCGAACGCCTGCGGCAGAACCGTTGTGGCGCGAGGTGATCGGGCGGCAGCTACGTGAGGAGCGGACGATCCGGGGTGAACGGATCATCGACGTCGCGGCCCGTGCCGGGGTCTCACCGCAGTACCTCTCCGAGCTCGAGCGCGGTAGGAAAGACGCGTCCTCCGAGCTGCTGTCTGCTGTGGCCGGCGCGTTGGAGACCACGGTGCTGGACCTGACGCGTGGGGCTGCCGCGCATCTGGCCCGCTCGACCGTTCAGCCCTCGGGACCGGTATGCCTCGCCGCCTGAGGCAGCTTTTCCGCGACTGAGGCAGCCGGCTGGCTCAGCCGTCGCGGGACGCCAGCACCGAGTCGACCACGCCGTAGTCCACCGCGCCACGAGGCGTCAGGATGAGGTCCCGGTCGGTGTCGCGCCGCACTTGCTCGGTGCTGCGGCCCGTGTGCGCGGCGAGGATCTCCTCCTGCATGGTGCGCACCCGTTCGACCTCGTCGGCCTCGAGGATCAGGTCGGGAATCGCGCCACGGCCCTCCGCGGCAGGCGCATGGATGACAACCCGCGCGTGCGGGAGGATGCTACGCCGGCCCGGAGCGCCGCCGGCGAGGAGCACGGCCGCCGTCGCGGCAGCCTGCCCCACGCAGGTCGTCTCGACCAGGGGGTGGATGAGCTGCATCGCGTCGTAGATCGCCAGGGTCGCGGGGATCGAGCCCCCCGCGGAGTTGATGTAGAGGGACACGGGGGTGTCGGGGTTGTCGTTCTCCAGATGCAGGAGCTGGGCAATGACGGCGTTGGCGACGCCGTCGTCGATCCCCGTGCCCAGGTAGATGATCCGTTCGGCGAGCAGTCGGCTGTAGATGTCGACGGTCCGCTCACCTTGGTTGGTGCGCGTCGTCACATACGGGATCGGGTAGCTGCTCATCGTGATGCTCCCAGCCCGACGGGGGTACGGCGGGTCGGCAGAACGTCGTCGACGGTCTCGACAATGGCGTCGATGAACCCGTATGCCATCGCCTCCTCGGCGGTATACCACCGGTCGCGACGGGAGTCCTCCTCGACCTGCCCCACCGGCTGCCCGGTGTCTTCGGCGATGCAGGCGAGCACCGTATCCCTGGTGTGGCGCAGGTCGTCGGCCTGGATGGCGATGTCCATCGCCGTCCCTCCGATTCCGGCGGATCCCTGGTGCAGCAGCACTTTCGCGTGCGACATGGCATACCGCTTGCCTCTGCTTCCTGACGACAGGAGGAACTGCCCCGCGCTGTAGGCCATGCCGACGTTGACGGTGCTCACGTCGTTGGGGATCGCCCGCATGCAGTCCCGGATCGCCAGCATCCCCGGGACCGACCCGCCCGGGGAGTTGATCAACAGGCGGATGTCCGAGTGCGGGTCCTGGGCGGACAGGATGAGCAGCGCGGTGCACAGCCGATTGGTGTTGCGGGCCTCCAGAGGTTCACCGAGCAGCAGTGTGCGCCGCTCGAAGAGCTGGCGGTACAGCTCCTGGTCCAACACCTGTGCCGGGTCGACGTCGACTTCGCTCATGGCCCCAGCCTCGGGCCGGTCGCCACGGCAGGGAAGGGCGCGCTGCTGACGGCAGCGCTGCCCAGAGCAGCGCCGGTCAGTCGTCCTTGAGACGCACCATGCCCTCCTGAGCGACCGACGCGACGAGCCGGCCGTCCGAGGCATACATGCGGCCCATCGCAAGGCCGCGACCGCCCTGGGCGCTCGGGGAGTGCTGGGTGTAGAGCGTCCACTCGTCGGCGCGGGCCGGGCGATGGAACCACATGGCGTGGTCGAGGCTGGCGACGCGAAGCCTGGGGTCCGACCACGCCAGGCTGTGCCGGCGCAGCACCGGTTCGAGGAGTGAGTAGTCGGAGGCGTAGGCGAGGACCGCCGCGTGCAGGAGCGGGTCGTCCGGCAGCTCGCCGGTCGCTTTGAGCCACACGCTCTGTCGCGAGGCCGGCTGGGAACGCGGTGTGAGGTAGAGATCTCCTTCGACGTGGCGTAGGTCGATGGGTCTGCTTCGCGAGAAAGCCCGTGCCGCAGGGTGATCCACCTCGTCGAGACGATCGGCAACGGTCGGCAGAGACTCAGGGTCCGGTGCGGCCGGCATCGAGTCCTCGTGGTCCAGTCCCTCGGCCGGCAGCTGGAACGAGGCGATCATCGACAGGATCGGGACGCCGTACTGGATGGCGTGGACCCGGCGCGTCGAGAAGGACCGTCCGTCGCGGATGCGTTCCACCGCGAAGCGGATCGGGTGCTTGTCGTCACCGGGGCGTACGAAGTAGCCGTGCAGAGAGTGGATCGGGCGGCTGGCGCCCGCCTCGACCCCGGCACGTGCGAGACCCCCTGCGCCGTCGACGGTGCGGCCCGCAGCCACGACCGCCTGGGCCAGGACCTGCCCGCCGAACACCCGGCCGTGCGGCTGCTTTTGGCTCTCCCCGACGAAGACCGTGGCGGCCGACTCACCGAGGTCGCTCTCCTCGTCCCCCTCGACGCCTTCCACACTGATGTGGGCGTCGCCCAGGCTCCGCAGGTCGAGGACGCGCAGGAGGTCCTGCAGCGGGTCGAGGGGCGGGTCGACGGCAGTCACGGGTCGAGCCTACTGACGTGGCGGTGTCGGCCCCTCACGCGATGAGGGACCGCGGCGCCTCGGGGCCACTCGGCCCGACCAAAGCCTCTGACCAGGCTCGCTCGAGCCTCGAGACCGCTTCTCCGAGCTCGTCCGGCGGGAGGATATAGGGGATGCGGACGTACGACTCGAACCCGCCGTCGACGCCGAACTGGCCTGCTCCGGACAGCCACACCCCGTGCCGTTCCGCCGCACGCACCACAGCACTGGCCCGCGGCACCGGCAGCTCGCACCACAGGTTGACACCACCGTCAGGGACACGAAAACGCCACTGCGGCAGTCGTTCTCGCAGCGCCGACACCAGAGCGTCGCGCTGCTGGACCAGCATGGCGCGGCGGACGCCCAGGTCCTGCGTCGAGCCACGGAGCAGCTCGACCACGGCCAGCTGGTCGATGACGGGTGTCCCGAGGTCCAGGCTGTGCCGCGCTTCGACCAGGCCAGCGACGTCGGTGGCGCTGGGCGCCCGCAACCACCCCACCCGCAGCCCGCCCCAGAACGACTTGCTCACCCCACCGATGGTCAGCGCGTCGGGCGCGAACACCGCGAACGGGCGCGGCGGCGTCGACCCGTCCAGGGCGAGGTCGACGAATGTCTCGTCGACGACGACCGGGGTTCGGCTGTGGGTGAGCACCCGCGCCACGGACTCCCGGGTCGGCTCGTCCATGCGCAGCCCTGTCGGGTTGTGGAACTCGGGAACGAAGTAGGCGAGGGCGGGGCTGGTTTGCCGAACGGCGGCCTTGAGGGCTCCGACGTCCCAGCCGGTCGACAGCATCGGCAGGCCGACGGGGCGCAGCTGCGACCGCCGAACGGCGTTGATGGCGTTGGGATAGGTGGGGGACTCGAGAAGCACCCGGTCGCCGGGGTCGAGCCTGGCCCGCAGAATCGTGGAGAACGCAGCATGGGCTCCGCAGGTCACGACGACCTGGTCGGGGCGGGTCGGCAGGCCGCGGGTGGCGTACCAGTCCGCGATCGCCTCCCTGGTCTCCGGCAGGCCCAGCGGGTGGTAGCCCGAGGTGGCCAGGTGGCGAGGGAGCGCCCGAAGGGCCCGTTCGAACGCCTCGGTGCACCCAGGGGCGGCGGGCAACGCCGCGAAGGTGAGGTCGAGCACGTGGGCGTCGGCGGTCAGGTGCGGCGGCCGGGCCAGCGTCCGTGACGCGTCGCCCGGGAGGCTGGCCACGCTCCCGGCGCCGCGGCGGGTGACGATGGACCCCTCGTCGCGCAGCACGGAGTAGGCCCGGGCAACCGTCGTCCGGCTCAGGCCAAGCGCACGGGTGAGCTCACGCTCGCTCGGCAGCCGCATACCCCGCATGACCCGCCCGTCGTTGATCAGTCGGCGCAGTCCCTCCGCGAGGGATCGGTATGCGGGTCGGCCCGGTTCGGCGACGTGGCCTGGGGGCGCCGCGCGCAGCAGCGTCGCCACCGAATGTGCGGAGACGGACCGGGCAGGCATAGAGGCCACTGTGCCAGAAGTGGCTATGGATCTAAAGGCCAGTTTCCGGGGATCATGCACCTATGCGCCGCCACGTCCCGCTGCTCTCCCTGACACCCGCCGAACAGCTGCGGGCGGGGCGGCTCCCGCGACGCCTCGCGCAGCTGTTCGTGGGGCTCGTGCTTTATGGGGTCTCGATGGCGATGATGCTGCGCGCCGGACTCGGCCTCGACCCCTGGGACGTGCTGCACGCCGGTATCGCCTCGCGGGTGCCGTTGACCTTCGGACAGGTCACCATCGTGGTCGGTGCGCTGGTGCTGCTGCTGTGGGTGCCGTTGCGTCAGATGCCCGGGCTCGGGACCGTCGCGAACGTGGTCGTCATCGGCCTGGCGACCGACGCCACACTGGCCCATCTCGGTGCGCCGGATGCCCTGGTGGCGCGGGTGGGGCTCCTCACCGTCGGCATCGTGCTCAACGGAGTGGCGGGCGGGCTCTATATCGGCAGCCAGCTCGGCCCAGGCCCTCGAGACGGCCTGATGACCGGGCTCGCGCTCCGTACGGGATGGAGCATCCGGCTCGTCCGAACCGGCATCGAGCTGAGCGTCCTCGCCTGCGGCTGGGTGTTGGGCGGGCCGGTCGGGGTGGGGACCGTCTTGTATGCCGTCGCGATCGGGCACCTCGTCCAGTTTGTCCTGCCGATCGTCACCGTGCGGCTGGAGTGTCCGGCTACGCCTGCAGGGCCAGGGCGAACGGCAACACCTCGTCGGCGCCGGCGGCCCGCAGCTGCTGCGCCGCGACCGTGAGCGTCCACCGCGAGTCCACGAGGTCGTCGACCAGCAGCACCGGGCCGTCGAGCTCCCGAAGTCTTGCACCGAGCGCGTCGTCGACGCCGAGCCGCCCCCACACCCCGGCCAGCCGGAAGGCGCTGTTGCCCCCAGGCTGACCCGTGGGTCCGCCCTCGACGAGGGAGAGCGAACCGAGGAGCTCGAGGCGGCCGATCTGCGCGATCCACCCCGCCACGGACTCGACCAGCTGCGGATGCGAACGCGACGGCATCGCCACCACCGCCACCGGCCGTTGCGCCCACCCCCAGTCCCGAAGGACGTCGACGCACGCGCGGAGCAGCTGCGCAGAAGCCGGTGCGTCCGCGCGCAGCAGCTCACGAACCCGCTGGCCCCAGCCGAGGTCGGTGAGCCGGGCCAGCGCGCGGCCCGCTGTCATCGAGGACTCCGCGGGGATCCGGCCGGAGACCGGTACGCCGAGTCGGGCCATCCCCGTCGGCCACTGGCTGCGGGGCTCGATCTCGACGCCGACGTGCTGCAGCCGTTCCCGTGCGACGTTGACGGCCGCGTCCGGGACCGCGGTGTCGAACCAGGCTCCCGCGCAGCGGTCACACCGGCCGCAGGGTGTCGCCGTGTCGTCGTCGAGGGCCTGCTGGAGGAACTCCATCCGACAACCGGCACCCCGCTCGTAGTCGAGCATGAGCTGCTGCTCGCGCTCCCGGGCCGCGGTCACGCGGGCGTAACGGTCGGCGTCGTAGGTCCAGGACGCGCCCGTCGCCGTCCAACCGCCAGTGACGCGCGCCACCGCCCCGTCGACGTCGAGCACCTTGAGCAGAAGCTCGAGGCGGGTCCGGCGGATGTCGACGAGCGCCTCGAGCGCCTGCGTCGACAATGGTTTTGCCGATGCTGCGAGACCGGCGATGACGGCGTCAGCGAGCTCCTGGCGCGGCATCGAGGCGGAGGCGAAGTAGCGCCAGATGTCGCGGTCCTCGGGGCCTGGCAGCAGCAGGACGTCGGCCCGCTCCGTGGCGCGACCGGCGCGACCGACCTGCTGGTAGTAAGCCACCGGGGAGGACGGCGCCCCGAGGTGGAGCACGAAGCCCAGGTCCGGCTTGTCGAAGCCCATCCCCAGCGCGCTGGTCGCGACGAGGGCCTTGACCTTGTTGTCCCGCAGTGCCGTCTCCAGCACCAACCGGTCCGCTGGGTCGGTCCGCCCGGTGTAGGCGCGAACGTCGTGGCCGGCGTCACGCAGGGCCGCGGCGACATCGTCGGCGCCGGAGACGGTGAGGGTGTAGATGATCCCGCTGCCCTCCAGCTCTGCGAGGTGCGACGAGAGCCAGGCGATCCGCTGCTCTGGTGCGGCGAGGGGGAGTACTCCGAGGCGCAGCGAGTCTCGGGCCAGGCCGCCGCGCAGGGTGAGCACGTCGTGTCCGCCGGCGCCGAGCTGCTCCGCCACGTCGGTGACCACGCGGGCGTTGGCCGTCGCGGTGGTCGCCAGCACCGGTGTGTCCGGCGGCAGCGTCGTCAGCAGGTCGCGGATGCGCCGGTAGTCCGGTCGGAAGTCGTGTCCCCAGTCACTGACGCAGTGCGCCTCGTCCACGACCAGCAGTCCGCAGCGCCGCGCGAGGTCCGGGAGCTGCTCGTCGCGGAACCGCGGGTTGTTGAGCCGCTCGGGGCTCACGAGCAGGACGTCGACCTCGTCGGCAGCCAACAGCGCAGCGACCTCGCCCCACTCCTGCGCGTTGGCCGAGTTCATCGACACCGCACGGATCCCCGCTCGCCCGGCGGCGGCGATCTGGTCGCGCATCAGGGCGAGCAGCGGCGACACGATGACGGTCGGCCCGGACCCGGCGGCTCGGCGCAGCGCCGTCGCGACGAAGTAGACGGCCGACTTGCCCCACCCGGTGCGCTGGACGACCAGGACCCGGCGACGCTCCTCGACCAAGGCGGTGATCGCGTCGAGCTGGCCGTCCCGGAACTGCGCGTCCCCCCGGCCGACCAGCCGGCGCAGGGCAGCCCCGGCCTCGGTGGCGAGGTCGACCGGAGAGGTAGCGGCGGGCATACCGACACCGTATGCGTGGCCGGCGACACCCACGCCCAGCCGTCCACAGGCATGGCCGGGCTCCTCGGCGTGCGTCTGCGGGTTGCGTCCGACGTTTCGGTGGCCCTGGCCACCACATCGTCGGACGCTACGCCGGAGGAGATGCGGCTGCAAGGATGACGTCCATGACGAGTGACCCCTACACCGTCGACGTGCCGTTGCGCTGGTCGGACATGGACGCGTACGGGCACGTCAACAACGTCCAGTTCCTCCGCCTGCTCGAGGATGCGCGGGTCACGGGGTTCGAGCAGTGGTTCGGCCAGGACCGCGCGTCGAAGCAGGCACTGCTCGACGAGGGGGTCCTGGTTGCCCGCCACGAGATCGAGTACATCGCTCCGTTGACGTTCCGCCACGCGCCGATCGAGGTGGAGATGTGGTGCACGAAGATCGGCGGGGCAGGGTTCGACCTGGGCTATGACGTGCGCGACCCGGAGGGTGTCGGCGTCGGGCACTATGCGCGGGCCGAGACCGGCCTGGTGGTCTACGACTTCCCGAACGCCCGTCCCCGCCGCATTCGGCCGGACGAGCGTGCCATCCTCGAGGACCACGCGGGTGAGCCCGTGCCGTTCCGGTGGCGGAGCCGGTGACGGTCGGCGCCCTCGTGCTCGACGACGAGCAGTCGTATGCCGACTTCGCCACCTTCGTTGCGAGAGCACGCTCGCTCGACCCTGCGGGGGCGATGCGGTTGCAGGCCAGCGGATCGGTGCTGGCGGCCTACGTCGGGGTGTTCGAGGGTCGCGGGCTGCTGGGCGAGGGGACGGTCGTCGGCCTGCGGGCGACCACGTTGGCGCAGCCGGCGACCGTGGACCTGACCGTGCCACTCGCCGCGCTGGGCGACCGGCTGGCGCGAGCAGCCGTTCCCGGCCCCGACGGGTCGGGGGTCCTCCTCGCACTTCCTCCGGTGAGCGCCTCGGCCTCATGGGCGGCGATGGCCCCGCCCCGCTCCGGCTGGGAACCGGTCGGTGTCATCTCGACGAGCGTGCTCACCTCAGTGGCTCGCGCGGGGATCGCCGAGGTCGCCCAGGGCACCGGGCCTTCGGCAGGTGCACCCGCGGTAACCGACCTGCGTCAGCGCGTCTGGGGGAGACTCGCGACGACCGACCCGGCGGTGGTGGCCGGAGCGGCGTTCGCGGCATACGCGTTGGGCTTCCTCGAGCCCGGTGGCGAGAGCACGCTTGCCTCCCAAGGCCGCTGGACGAGGCTGAGCTCGCCCCGGGGGCACGTCCTGGTGCGGTGACGAACGGTGTCGTGGACGAGCGCTGTCACGGAGCCACGCAGCGCCGCCCGCTGACGACCACGAGCCCGGCGACGGCTGAGAGCACCGCCCAGATGACGATGTAGGTGTGCTGGTCGCCGCCCTGTGTGTGGAGCGCGGCGAAGATCGCGCTGGCGCCGGCGATCCCGATCACACTGCCCAGCACGTCGGACAGCTGGAGCGCGGCCGATGCGGCGCTGTAGTCCGAGACCGGCGCGAGGTCGAGCAGCAGCACGGACAGGGAGGTCGACCCGAAACCCATCCCCAGTCCGGCGAGCACCATGGCCGGGGCGAAGAACCATACCGACAGCCCGGTCGCGGTGATCGCGACCATCAACAGGATCCCGACCGCGAGGAAGAGTCCGCCGAGCGAGACGAGCACGGCCCGACGACCCCCGAACGCCGGACGGCCTTGCACCCACGACCCCGCCGACCAGCCGAAGGACCCGACGGCCAGCACGACGCCGGCGACGGACAGGTTCGCCCCGCGTTCCTGGGTGAACATCAACGGTACGAACGTGATCGCGCCGTTGAAGGCCGCGTTGAGCAGGAAGCGGCTGACGATCACCGAGGGGATGCCGACGGCCATCCGCAGCGTGCCCGCCGGAACGAGGCGGGGAGTGACGACGAGCAGTCCGACGACACCGGCGACGGCCGCGAGCGCCTGCCAGGACAGAACGGACACCCGTTCGTGGGCGCCCAGCTGGACGAGCCCCGCGGCCAGGGCGACGAGGACACCCATGACGGCTGTGCGGCGGTGGGCCCGGCGTTGGTCGTCCGTCGTCGTGGCGGACTCGTCCGCAGGAGAGCCGGCCTCGATCCGGGCCCGCTGCCTGACGATCGCCGCGAACGTGAGGATGGTGGGTGGCACGACGATCCAGAACACCAGCCGCCAGGTGAAAGCCGTGGTCAGCCACGCCGACAGCGGCGCACCGACGAGGGACGGCAAGACCCAGGCGGCGGAGACCCAGGCGAACACCCGGGGTCGGATCACGGCCGGGAAGACCCGTCCGATCACGACGTAGAGCACGACGACGACCAGACCGGCGCCGAGCCCGGTGACCGCTCGACCGACAAGCAGCACCGTAAAGCTCGGGGCGAGACCGCATACCGCGGCGCCGCTGGCGAAGAGCAGTTGACCGGCATACAGGCCGGGCATCGGTCCGGAGCGGTCCGACCACACGCCGGCCAGCACGATCCCGAGCAGCTGCCCGGTGAGCATCACCGAGAACGCCAGTCCGTAGCTGCTGACGGCGTCGAGCTCCTCCGCGGCAGCGGGCATGGCGGTCGCGATCGCCATGAACTCGAAGGCGACGATGGTGATCAGCGCGACGACCGCGACAGTGATGAGCCGGTATGCCGGCGAGAAGGGTCCGCTGGCGAGGTCAGCGCCTGCCGCTCTGCCGCCGTTGTCGACGTGACCCCCCGTGCTCACCCACCGAGTGTAGGAAGGTCTTGTCGACAGTGGGAGCGGGGTCCACCCGGCGTACGGCTGGGATGATGGGTCGGTGGACGTACCAGCACGACCCCTGGCGATCTCGCCGTGCCTCGCCGAGTGCGACTGGTCGACGACCGGGGACGTGCTCGGCGGCGAGCTGCTCTTCGCATGCGACGGGTGCGGCAGCGAGTGGGTCGTCTCGCAGGCCTGGACACCCGTCGACTGGCGGGGACTGGTCCCGGACGCGGTACGCAGGGAACGCGACGCCGATCGCGACCGCGAGCATGGGAGGTAGCCACTGTGTGAGAGAAAGGTTGATCGGCCCATTCTCGAGCTCCCACCTGATGTCATCCGATATCTAGGAGGTTCACATGCCCGACGTCCTGATCAGGAATTTCTCTTCTGACGACCTCACCCTGCTCGATGAGCAGGCCGCTCGGCTAGGCATCTCCCGGACCGAACACCTCCGCCGACACTTGCACCGCGAGGCTCGCCGATCGGTCGAGTCGGTTACAGCTAATGATCTGCGGGAGATGGTGGCACTCCTGCCCGACTTGGCCGATGACTCGATCACGAACGATGCCTGGGCATGAGCAGTCCTGGCTGATCGACAAGTCCGCCCTCGTTCGTCTGGGTCTCTGTTCCGACTCCGAACTGTGGGCCAACCGCATTGAACGCGGACTCGTCGTCGTCAGCTCAGTCACCCTTCTCGAGGCGGGCTTCCCCGCCCGGTCCGCACTCGACCTTGCCGAGGCCCTCGCCTCACCTCCCTTGGCCTCGATGCCGGTGGAGTATCTGAGCCCCGCCGTAGAAGATCGCGCCGTGGCCGTTCAGCGACTCTTGGCCGAGCGTGGTCTACACCGGGCTCCATCGATTCCCGATCTGCTGATTGCGGCCACTGCGGAGCTGAATCGACGGGTTGTACTGCACTATGACAAGGGCTTCGATCTCATCGCTGAAATCACCTTCCAATCGGTGGAGTGGTTACGTATCCACTGATGCCCTCGGTTCGCAGTCAGGTGACCGCGAAGATCCGCGCCGTCACCAGGACGCCGTCTTCGATGACCAGCTCAGCCATGGTGCCGTGCGGCTGCCGGCGACGGTCCGTCGGCGACCCCGGGTTGAAGGTCCGTTGACCGTCGTAGAGCTGGTCCCACGGGATGTGCGAGTGACCGAACACCACTAGCCCCGCTGACGGGAAGCGGCGGCGCAACCGGACGGCCCGGCCCGCCGCCGGACCGCTGTCGTGGATCACCACCACTGGCAGCCCGGCGAGGTCGAGCTCGACCACGTCGGTGGCGCCCCACGCCGCCACGTCGGCGTCGTCGTTGTTGCCCATGGCCACCCGGACCGGCGCCCACTGTTGCAGCTCGTCCAACGTCTGCGCGCGGCAGACGTCACCGGCGTGCAGGACCAGATCCGTGCCTTCCAGCGCGCGGGCCACCGCTGGGGGACACCGCTTCCACCGTCGTGGCGAGTGAGTATCGGACAACACAGCGACGCGCATCTGCCTCTCCTGCCCGGTCAGCCGGATCCCAGCAGCTCGTTGACGGTGTCGCCGCCGCTGCCGAGGTCGTCGGTCGGGGACACGGGGAACGCCTCGAGCCGGCCGTCGTCGAGGATGCGCTGGACCAGTGATTCAGACCCACCGACCAGCGTTGAGTCGAAGTCGATCTCGGTGGCGACGCACCAGTCCCGGGAGGCAGGCCACCACTGGCTCGGGGACTGGACGTGCAACACAACCTCCGGGGTCGGCTCAGCCGGAGCAGGCGGTTCACTTCGAGCGGCGTCGGCGTCCGTGCCCACGTCAACAAGGTGAGCGGACGACCGCGAGGGGAGGTACAGCCTCCCCAGTTCGGCAGCGAGGTCGACGATCTCGTCGAGGCGGCGTTCGAAGAGGAAGTAGGCCCGGTACGGCTGCACGATCCGCGGGAACCTGTCCTGCCAGATCGTAGGGAGGGTTCCCCATCCTTCCCAGACCGTGGCCCAGCACCGCTCGCCGGGCTGGGTCGTTTCCGCCAGGATGCCGCACAGGATGGTCAGCTCGTGAATCCCGAGGCTCCCCTCGAAGGGGTTCTGACCGTCCCAGCCTGGAGCACCGAGACGGTGCGACGACTCACGGCGGGCCAGCGCGCCGAACTGCGCCAGTGGGTGGACGACGGTGCCGACCGACGCCGCTACCTCGGACCACCGGCTGGGCACGGCGCCCCCGCCGTTGGCGGGATGCAGGATACGGGCGTAGGCCGGGTAGGTCCCGGGCAGCACCTGCTCCACCCGTCCGCCGAAGCCCGCCAGTGCGTCCGAGAACCAGTCGGCCTCCTCGACCCGGGAGTCAGGAACCAGCGCGGTCGCCATGAGGCAATCTCTCACGTCTCGCAGGCCGAGTGGGTGTCAGACGGCCAGCCACACCGCCGTATCGGTGGGAAGACGGCCGTCGGTCAGCTCGCCGGAGGCGACGAGCACCCGAGCCGACGCAGGCAGGTCGACCGGCGAGTCGCCGAGGTTGACGAGGACCACGACGTCGGAGCGCTCGTCCGCCTGGGAGGCGAAGGCCACGACACCCGAAACCGAGGAGTACGCCTGTAGCCACTGCAGCCGACCCCGGCCGAGGCGGTACTCACGGCGTAGCGCCAGCAAGGAGCGGTAGAGCTCGAGTGTCGAGCCCGGCCGACCCTCCTGGACGTCCACGGCATACTCCGCGTAGGTCTCGGGCTGGGGCAGCCAGGTGTGCGCGGAGGGGCCGAACCCCAGAGACGGCTCGTCGTGAGCCCACGGGAGCGGGACGCGGCAGCCGTCGCGGCCCAGCTCGATGCCGTGCGTGCGGAAGAAGGCCGGGTCCTGGCGGAACTCGTCCGCCATGGTGGTGGAGTCGGGCAGCCCGAGCTCCTCGCCCTGGTAGAGGTAGGCGGCGCCCGGCAGCGCCAGCATCAAGGTGGTCGCCGCGCGGGCCCGACGCAGCCCGAGCTCGAGGTCTGGCTGCGGGTCGTCCGCACCAATGCCGTGGGGGCGTTTTGTCCCGCTCGGCAGACCGAGCCGGGACGCGTGCCGCACGACGTCGTGGTTCGACAGCACCCAGGTCGTCGGGGCACCGACCGAGTCGGACACCCTCAGCGAATGGTCGATCACCTCGGTGAGCTTGGCCGCGCCCCAGGGGCATTCGAGGAAGTCGAAGTTGAACGTCTGGTGCATCTCGTCCGGCCGGATGTAGCGGACGGCCCGCTCGACCGGTTCCACCCACGCCTCGGCGCAGAGCACCCGGTCCGGGGTGCCGTAGCTGTCGAGCACCGCTCGCCACTCGCGGTAGATCTCGTGCACGCCGTCCTGGTCGAACATCGGCGGCCGCGGCTTGTCGCCGGTGGGGTCGGCGTCGCGCCAGCTGTCCAGCAGCCTGAGGTCGACGTCCCAGTCCGGGAGTGCTGGGTCCTTGACCAGGCCGTGCGCGACGTCGACTCGGAAACCGAAGAACCCCCGGTCCAGCCAGAACCGCAGCGTCCGAACGAAGTCGGCGCGTACCTCGAGGTTCTCCCAGTTAAAGTCCGGCTGCTTGGCGTCGAACAGGTGGAGGTACCACTGGTCCGGCCGGCCATCGGCTTGCGTCACGCGGGTCCAGGCGATGCCGCCGAAGACGGACCGCCAGTTGTTGGGCGGCTCGTCCCCGCGAGAGCCGCGGCCGTCGCGGAAGTGGTACCGTGCCCGTTCGGGCGAACCGGGGGCCGATGCGAGCGCCGCCTGGAACCAGACGTGCTCGTCGGACGAGTGGTTGGGGACGAGGTCGCCGAGGACCTTGATGCCCAGCTCGGCCGCCCGGGCGACGAGGGCATCGGCGTCGGCCAGCGTGCCGAACCGGGGGTCGACATCGCGGTAGTCGGCGACGTCGTACCCCGCGTCCGCCTGAGGCGAGGGGTAGAACGGCGAGAGCCAGATCGCGTCGACGCCGAGCTTGCGCAGGTAGCCCAGCCGGGCCGTGATGCCGGGCAGGTCGCCCATCCCGTCACCGTCCGAGTCGGACCATGACCTCGGGTAGATCTGGTAGGTGACGGCGTCGCGCCACCAGTGGGCGGTTAGGTCGTCGGTCTCGGCCCTGGTGGCCACGGAGCACTGCGTCACACGCTCCAGCCTTGACCACTCGTGGACAGCGACCAAATCGGTGCGATGCGATCCCGCATGCCGGTCGCGCCCCCGCTGCGTGTGAGGATGACGCCGTGACGTTCTACGAGGAGGTCGGCGGCCACCCGACGTTCGTTGCTCTGGTCCGGGCCTTCTACGAGGGCGTCGCCGGTGACCAGCCGCTGCGGGATCTCTATCCCGAGGAGGACCTCGGACCGGCGCAGGAGCGCCTGCTGGGCTTCCTCGAGCAGTACTGGGGTGGCCCGACGACCTACTCCGAGCAGCGCGGCCACCCCCGACTGCGCATGCGACACGCGCCGTATGCCGTCACGCCGGACCAGCGCGACCGTTGGCTGCGGCACATGCTGGGCGCCGTGGACACGCTCTCCCTGGACGAGATGCACGACGCGCTGCTGCGGGACTATCTGGTCCGGGCCGCCCACTCGATGGTCAACAGCTTCGACGAACCGGGCACCTGACCAGCCGCTCTACCGTTGTCCGCCAATGGTCTTGGTGCCCGGACGCGGTCGCACGACGACGGTCACCTCGAAAGGAGCCCCGCCCGGCTCGCGCGGTACGGCTCGGATCGCCGTTCGTCCGGCTGATACAGCGAGGTAGGCGTCCGGCTCGTCGAGCGCGCGCAGCGGCGTCGTCGTCGGGCCCGGCTCCCCGCCGAGCGGCCGCAGTCGCGTCGGCTCCCACCGTGACCCGAGGCGAACCTCGATCCTGTCGTCGGTGTCCACGACCAGCGTGGCTCCGTCGTCGGCGTCCGAGGCGGTGATGGCGGCAGGCATACCGGATCCTCTCGCGGCAGAGGCGCGCAAGAGGGGCCGGTGCGTCGCCGCACCGGCCCCTCCCACCTAGTCAGGTGTCGGATCAGCGAGCGGCCGTGCCACCCGCCATGGCAGCCAGGAAGCTCACGCCGTTGGGCGAGCCGACGCCGGTGACGTCGTCGTAACCCTTCGTCACGTAGATCGACCCGGTCTGGTTGATCGTGCGCAGCGACGTGATCTTGCCCGCGGCGGCGTTGACGCCGTTGGCGAAGTCCACCCGGACAACGCCATCGGTGACCGTGCGGCTGTGGTCGATGTCACGGAAAGCGGACGTGCCCGAGAGCTTGTACATCCGCGGGTTGAGGAACCCGAGCGAACCGCCCTTGACCTGGTTGGCCACGGCGACGACCCCGGCGAACAGCGGGCTCGAGAGCGAGGTCCCACCGATCCGGTACTCGGAGTACTTGAAGGAGCCGTTCGGGAACTGCTGGGTCTGCCCGACGAGGAAGCCCGTCGACGGGTCGCCCACCATGCCCACGTCCGGGACCGCGCGGTGCGCGCCCTGGCCGAAGTAGTTGGCGATCCGCGCGGGGACGACGTTCTTCTGGTAGCCCGGCTGCGTGAACAGCTGGCTCGTCCCCCCGCCACCGCCGTAGACGTACGCCGGCGGGTTCGGGACCCAGCTCCCGCTCGTGAGAACGGACTTGCCGGTGCCCCAGCCCTGCTCCCAGCCGTAGCCGTTGCTGGCCGTGACGTTGAGCGAGGTGCCACCGACTGCGGTGACGAACGGGTCGGAGGCCTCGTAGTCGACCTGACGCGTCCCCGTGTGGACGATCTCGTCGCCGTTGTCACCGCTGGAGAACAGCAGGCTCACGCCTTGGGCCGCTGCCTGTAGAGCGGACTCGTGCGAGGCCGCGGCGTCGGCCACCGAGGCCGGCTCACCCGTGTCACCGTAGGAGTTGGTGATGACCTGCGCGAGGTCGTTGTCCAGCACCGTGTTGACCGCGGCTGCGAGGTCGTTGTTGTAGCAGGACTGGCCACCCACGTAGAGGATGTTCGCGCCCGGCGCCATCGCGTGGACGGCCTCGACGTCGAGGGTCTCCTCGCCGTACCACCCCGAGGCGCTGCACTCTTGCGTGTGCGTGTAGCTCGCGGGGAGGTTCTGGCTGAACTGGTATGACCGCAGGGGGTGCCGCGGGTCGTTCGCCTTCGCGTAGGTCGTAGCGTCCGAAAGGATGGTCGGTGAGGCGTAGGCGTCGACCACGGCCACGGTCGCGCCGCGCCCGTCCACGCCCTGGGTCTGCGAGGCGTCCAGCCCGTACGCACCGCGTAGCTGCGGCGGCGTGTAGCCACACACGGCGTAGGTGAGCGGGTTGGGCAGGATCTGCGGGACGTCCTTGGCGGCCTTCTGGCCGTAGTACGCGGAGCAAGGCCCGGAGTTCCGGTAGACCGCACCGGGAGGCGGCAACGTGTCGGCCGGTGTGCCCTTTGAGTCTGCGGAGGCCATCGGGGCGGCCTTCGCGGAGGCGGTCGCCAACTCGTCACCGGCACCGACGTTGGTCGGCTTGGCGACGGCGGACGAGTCCAGCCCGGTCACGCCGGACACGACGCCCGCGACGGCGTCGGGCACGCTGACGGCTGCGCTGGGAGCCGTGACCTGCTTGCCCGACTCGGTGAACGTCGCGAGCTGGGCGCCGAAGGCGGCGTCTGCCTGGCCGGCGGTGCCGTCGAAGCTGACGAACCGGTGGTTGGCCGGTGAGCCGGTGACGGTGAAGCCCTGTGAGGCCAGCCAGTCCGAGACCGTCTTCGCGGTCGCGTCGGTCGGGGCGAAGCGGCTGCGCCACTGGGCCGCGTTGAGGTACTTGCCGTAGGCCGCGTTGGCCGGGTCGGAGACCGCGGTCGCTAGGGACTCCGCGCCGGCGGCGTCCTTGAGGCTGAGCACCACTGACATGTGCAGCGCGCTGGCGGAGGCGGGTGCCCCGACCTTCGAGCTGGTGTGTGTCCAGCTGGGGGCGTCCTGCAGGACCTGCCGGCCGCCTGACCCGCCGGCTGCAGCCATACCGGCTGTCCCGACGGCCAGGCCCACGCACGCGGCGGACCCGAGAATTGCCTTTCCTACGACGTTCTTCACGCAATTGCTCCTTCGTCGCACAAAATCGCGGCCGGAGGGCCGCGACGCAGTGATGTTTTCTCCGGAACGGCCTGTGCGCCACCCCAGAACGGGCAGTGAACGGAAGTCCTGACATATGTCATGGGTCCTCTCGGCCGCGACTCAGACCGGGCTGCCCTCATGTTGGGACCGGGCTTAAGAGCCCTGGCAATGCCGGCGACGAGGGCTGGGGGGCTCAGGCCGGCGGGCTCTGCACGGGGACCCCGTGCGCGTCGAGCGCCGTCTTGACCAGAGCGCGCAGGTCGCGCTGCACCCCGTCGCGCACGTTGGCGCGACAGCGCGCGGTGACCCTGAGGGTGACGGTCGAGCCACCCATTGCCTCGATCCCGGCAACCGTCGGCTCGCTGACGAGACGTTCGGCATACTCAGGAAGCTCGTCGATCCCGGCCACGGCCTCGGTCAGGATCGCGGTGACGTCGGTGAGGTTCTCGGTGTAACCGACGGGGACGTCGACGATGGCGACCGAATAGCCCTGCGACCGGTTCCCGATGCGTTGGATCTCGCCGTTGCGGACATACCAGACTGTGCCGTCGCTGTCGCGCAGCTGGGTGATCCGCAGCGACACCTCCTCCACGGTGCCCACGACGTTGCCGGTGTCGATGACGTCTCCCACGCCGTACTGGTCCTCGGCGATCATGAAGATGCCGGACAGGAAGTCCCGTACCAGGCTCTGGGCGCCGAAACCGATGGCGAGACCGCCCACGCTCGCCGAGGCCAGCAGCGGCGCCAGCGGCAGACCGAGCACCTCGAGCACGGTGAGCAGGGCCGTACCGAACACGACGATGGTGACCGCGCTCTTCGCCAGCGACGCGATGGTGGCCAGGCGCGCATCGTGCCGTTCGCTGCCGAACCCGGTCGCCGTGGCGAACAGCTTGCCGGTGCGGCCCTGCAGCAGGCCCATCCGCGCCTCGTGCTTCGACGAGGTGTTGCGGGAGGCCTTGTCGATGAGTCGATGCAGCAACCAGCGGGCCAGGACTGCCAGCACCAGCGTGATGAGGATGTTCAGCGGCGCGCCGACGAGCGTGTCCCACGGCTCCCCCCACCGGCCCGTGCCGGCCGTGGGGATGACGGCGGCGAGGGCGAGGTGCAAGACACGCATGACGTGGAGCGGGTCAGCCACGCTTGGCGTCACACTCCTGCGCCACGACGGCGGTCCGGGCGGTGTCGAGCTTTTCGATCACCAGGCGGCGCAGGGCCGCCGGTGCGTCTTCGTGGGCCGCCAACCAGTCTTCGGTGGTCCGGACCAGCTCCGGGCTCGCGAGACCCAGGGGATAGAACGCGCCGGGGTACTCCTTGCCGATGATCCGCTCCCGGATGGAAGCCGACCGTGACTCCCAGACGGGCACCAGCATGTCGTGGAACTTCGGCACGTATGCCTGCAGCAGCGACTGGTCGCCGGCGCGGTTCCATCCCGAGGAGATCGCCTCGATTACCGCGTTGGGCTGGCCGTCCTCCTCCACGGCGAGGCGCCAGGCCTCTGCCTTGGCCTCCGGGGTGGGGCGGGCGGCGCGGGCGTGGAAGGCCCGTTCCCGGCCGGCCGTCGTGTCGTCACGCGCGAGCTCCGCGGCGATCTCGTCGTCGGTCGCGGCACCGAGAGCAGCCAGCGCGGAGACGAGCGTCCACCGCAGGTCCTGGTCGAGCTGGAGCCCGGGGTAGGGCCGCGTCCCGTCGTAGGCGGCCCGCAGCCGAGCAACGTCGAAGTCCCCTTGGGCGGCGCGCGCGAACGCCGCGACGAGCTGCAGCTGGCGGTCGCTGCCGGGTTGCGCCTGTTCGGCGAACGCGCGCAACGCATCGGCTACCTTGCGCTGTGTCTGGGCGCGGTGGCCCGGGGCGCAGTAAAGCGTTGCCGAGGTGATCAGCTGCGAGGGGATCTGCTTCGTGGTCTGCAAGATCGTGCGCAGCACCGTCGGGTGCGTCTCGACGGCGACGCAGGCGAGCAGCAGGTCGATGTAGTCGCGGGCGGCGACCTCGCCCTCGCGCACCATCTCCCAGAATGCGCCGATGACGAGCGACCGGGGGAGACTTTCGGCGAAGTCGGCGGCGTGTGCCAATGCGGTGGCGTGCGAACGCTCGTCGAAGCGCAGCTTGGCGTAGCTGAGGTCGTCGTCGTTCGGCATCAACAGGTCTGGCTGAGGCAGGCCGACAAGCTCGGGCACCTCGGTGCGGGCGCCGTGCACGTCGAGCTCGTGCCGACCGACGCGGACCAGCGCGCCGTCCACGAGGTCGTAGCGGCCGACAGCGATCCGGTGCGGCCGCAGCGTCGGGAACTGGTCGGTGGCGGTCTGTAGCACCGATGCCGAGGTGATCAGGCCGTCGGAGTCGGTCTCGACATCGACGCTCAGGGTATTGACCCCGGCGGTCTTGAGCCACGCTGCCGACCACGGTCCGAGGTCTCGGCCAGACGCCTTCTCGAGCTCCGCGAGCAGGTCAGCGAAGCGGGTGTTGCCCCAGGCATACGTGCGGAAGTACGAACGCAGGCCTTCGGTGAACGGTTCACGTCCGACATAGGCGACGAGCTGCTTGAGGATCGAGCCACCCTTGGCGTAGGTGATGCCGTCGAAGTTGACGAGCACGTCTTCGAGGTCGTTGATGTCGGCGTAGACGGGGTGGGTGGAGGGCAGCTGGTCCTGCTGGTAGGCCCACGTCTTCTCGTGGCTTTGGAACGTGGTCCAGGCGCCCTCCCAGTCGGTGGCCTCCGCCTGGGCGACCGTCGAGGCCCACTCGGCGAACGACTCGTTGAGCCACAGGTCGTCCCACCACTTCATCGTCACCAGGTCGCCGAACCACATGTGTGCGAGCTCGTGCAGGATCGTGAGCGCTCGGCGCTCGACGGTCGGCTCGGCCACCTTGCCCCGGAAGACGTAGATCTCGGTGATGGTGACGCAGCCGGCGTTCTCCATGGCTCCCGCGTTGTACTCGGGGGTGAAGATCTGGTCGTACTTCGCGAAGGGGTAGGCCGAGTCGAACTCGCCCTCGAAGAAGGCGAACCCCTTGCGGGTGACGTCCAGGATGTTGTCCGCGTCGACGTACTGCATGAGCGAGCGGCGAGCGAAGACACCCAGCTCGACGGTCCCGGCGCGGGTCTGGACGGAGTCACGAACCGCGTCGTAGGGCCCGGCAACGATCGCGGTGACATAGGAGGAAAGCCGGGGGGTCGGCTCGAACGTCCAGGTGGCAGAGGGAGTCTCGGACCGCTCCTCGGTAGCGACCGGTTGGGGGGTCGGGCTGTTGGAGATGACCTGCCAGTGGGCCGGGGCGGTGACCGTGAAGGTGAACGCCGCCTTGAGGTCGGGCTGTTCGAAGACGGGGAACACCCGCCGGGAGTCGGGGACCTCGAACTGGGAGTAGAGGTAGACCTCTCCGTCGACGGGGTCGACGAACCGGTGCATCCCCTCGCCCGTGTTGGTGTAGAGCGCGGTCGCCTCGACCACCAGCTCGTTCTCCGCGGCCAGCCCGGGCAGCGTGATCCGCGAGTCGGCCCAGTGCGCCGCCGGGTCGAGGCTCGTGCCGTTGAGCACGACCGACTCGACCGACTGTCCGACGAAGTCGAGGAACGTGTCGGCCCCCACCGTGCCGGCGGTGAAACGGATCGTGCTGCGCGTCGCGAACGTCGTCGGACCGGTCGTCAGGTCGAGGGTGACGTCGTAGGAGTGGAGGGTGAGGAGGTCGGCTCGGGCGGCCGCCTCCGCACGCGTGAGGTTCTGGCCGGGCACGGGTTCTCCTGGGGATTCGTCTGCGGTCGCGCGACGCACGGGTCATGGTGACGAGCGCCGTTCATGCTCTCACGCGCTCTCACGCGAGTGGCCGCCCGCGGCCTGGTGCAAGGATGCGAGGTATGCCCCCCACCACGAAACGCGCGACCACCAAGGCCACCACGAAGTCGGCAACGAAGTCCGCCGGGCGGGCGTCGGCGAAAGCCAAGCCGGCCTCGGTGCGGATGTGGTTCGACCCGGCCTGCCCCTGGGCCTGGATGACCTCCCGCTGGCTGATGGAGGTCGAGAAGGTCCGCGACATCGAGGTCAGCTGGCAGGTCATGAGCCTGTCCGTTCTCAACGAGAAGAGAGACCTGCCCAAGGACTACCGGGCCATGATGGACCAGGCCTGGGGGCCGGTGCGGGTCGTCATCGCCGCGAGGGAGCTCTACGGCGAGGAGTACGTCAAGGCGCTCTACGACGCGATGGGCACCCGGATCCACCCCGGTGGCGACCACGACTACCAGTCTGTCGTCGTGGGCGCGATCGCCGACGTCGGGCTCCCGGAGTCGCTCGCCAAGGCGGCCACCATGAAGAAGTGGGACGCGGCGGTTCGACGCAGCCACAAGGAAGGCATCACCCTCGTCGGCATCGACGTCGGTACCCCGGTCATCGCTTTCGGGGACACGGCGTTCTTCGGGCCGGTGGTGACTCCGGCACCCAAGGGTGAGGCCGCCGGAAAACTATGGGACGGAACGCTGCTGGTGGCGGGCACCCCCGGGTTCTACGAGATCAAACGGACCCGGACCCAGGGCCCGATCTTCGACTGAGAGGGATGACGAGACATGCGCGTACACATCGGTGGCGACCATGCGGCATACGAGCTGCAGCTGGCCCTGGTGACTCACCTGCAGGAGTCTGGCCACGAGGTGACCAACCACGGTCCGCACCACTTCGACTCCGAGGACGACTACCCCGTCGCGGTCCTCCGGGCGGCTCAGGCGGTCTCCGAGGACCCCGACTCGCGGGGGGTGGTCCTCGGTGGGTCCGGCAACGGCGAGCAGATGGCGGCCAACAAGGTGCCCGGCGTGCGTGCCGCGCTCTGCTGGACCGCCGAGCTGGCGCAGCTGGCCCGGGAGCACAACGACGCCCAGGTGGTGTCGATCGGCGGCCGTTTCACGGCGACCGAGGAGGCCAAGGAGATCGTCGACATGTTCCTGGCGACCGACTTCAGCGCAGCACCGCGGCACGCCCGTCGCCTCGAGATGGTGACGCAGTTCGAGAAGACCGGGACGCTGCCCCCCGAAGAGTGAGCCGGTGCGTGCACTCCGGGTCTGCGTTTGGTAAACCTGCCCACGCTAGGGCAGCACGCCACCTAACCTGACGGAATCATGACCTGGACCAGCAGTGCCGCACCGCGCCGGCGGGCACCGCGGTGGGTGCCGGACGCCCTTCGCGCCGATGCGTCACGCTCGTCCAGCGCCCCCGTCACCGTCCGCGCGGTCCTGCTGGCTGTCGTCGGGCTGGTGCTCTTCGGCGTGATCCTCACGTGGTCCTGGATCCCGTTCTCTCTGTACGCGCCGCTCGCCGTGATCGCCGGGCTCTACCTGACGCCACGTCGCCTCGCGTTGGTCAGCCTGACGTTCCTCGCCGAGATGGTCGTCATCAGCTACTTCCGCGGGTGGGGACCGGCCACTGTCGTGACGTTGCTGTCGCTGGGGATCGTCGTGTTCCTCATGACCAACAGCTCCCGCTCACGCGCGCGCCTGGGCGTCCAGGGCAACCGCGGCGAGTCGATGTTCGTGGACCTGCGCGACCGGTTGCGTGCCTTCGGCGAGCTGCCGGACCTGCCCGGCGGCTGGCACGCCGAGTCGGCGGTCGAGTCTGCCTACGGGCAGTCCTTCTCGGGAGACTTTGTCGTCGCGACCCGCTCTCCCGACGGGAGGTGGCTGGAGGTCGTCCTGGTGGACGTGTCAGGCAAGGGCGTCCAGGCCGGTACGCGTTCGCTGCTCCTCTCCGGTGCCCTCGGTGGGCTGCTCGGCGAGCAGGAACCAGACCGTTTCCTCGTCGCCGCCAACAACTACCTGTTGCGCCAGAACTGGGACGAGGGTTTTGCCACGGCCGTGCACGTCTCGATCGACCTCGCGACGGGGGAGTACACCATCGGCAACGCGGGGCACCCGCCTGCCGTGCAGTTCAGCAACGGCTCGGGGCGGTGGGAGGTACTCGGCGAGGCCGCCGGCCCTCTGCTCGGAGTCATCGACGGCGCGAAGTACCTGCGCTCGTCGCGACGTCTGGGCCGCGGAGACGCCCTCGTCCTCTACACCGACGGCGTGGTGGAGTCCCGCTTCCGAGACCTCACCGTGGGCGTCGACCGGATGCTCGGGGCGGCAGAACGGCTGGTGCGTGGCGGGTTCGCCGGCGGTGCAGCTCGGCTGTGCGCGTCCGCACGAGCCGGTGAGACCGACGACCGCGCCGTGGTGATGATCTGGCGCGACTGAGCTGACGCTCGAAGCGCTCAGCGAGAAGGCCCGGACCGAGGAGTCCGGGCCTCGCTCTACCTTGTCAGCGCAGGTCGTCGTCCTGGCCGTCGAGTGAGTCGAGCCCGTCGCGGACCTTCTGCTGGCCCATGTCGACCTTGTCGGCGTGCTGGCCGCCGGTCTTCTCATCGGCGAAGTCCCCCGCCTTGTCGATGCCGCCGTCGACCTTGTCGCCGTGGCCGTCCACGAGATCCTTGGCCTTGTTCTTGATGTCGTCGAACATGCCCATGTCGAACTCCTTCGTCGCGTCGGACGCGAGATGCCCCCGATGCGTCCACTGTAGACACATGGCACGCTCCCTGGGCACGTCTGAGACGCGGGTCCGGACCTATGCCGCGCGACGCGGTCGGCTCTCCCCGCTCACCCGCGGCCGGCTGGAGACGCTGGGCCCCGCTCGTTGGCTGCCGACTGGACCGCTCGAACCCGTCGTGACCTTCGGCCGGTCGGAGCCTCTGGTTCTCGAGGTCGGCTGCGGTCACGGGGCCGCGGCGGTTGCGTATGCCGCCAGCCACCCCGGGCACGACGTACTGGCCGTGGACGTCCACACGCCGGGGGTGGCCCGGATGCTGGCCGCCGCCGACCGAGCCCACGTGAGCAACCTGCGAGCCGAGCTGGGGGACGCCGTCCCCCTCCTCGCGGATCGCATCGGCGCAGGCGCGCTGGCGGCCGTGCACCTGTTCTTCCCTGACCCGTGGCCGAAGAACAAGCACGCGAAACGACGGTTCGTGTCGGCCTACACGCTCGACCTGCTCGTCTCGCGGCTGGCATCTGACGGGTACCTCCTGGTGGCGACGGACCAGCGCCCGTACGCCGACCACGTCCTGTCGGTGGTCGGCCGGCATGGCGGGTTCGTCGCGCGCGAGGTCGAGCGTCCTGCCTGGCGTCCGCTCGACGGTTTCGAGCGCAGGGCGGTCGAGGTGGGGCGCGAGATCGTGGACCTGCGACTGGACCGCGTCCACCCGTTCGGCTCGAGTGATTGACGCTGGCTCCGGCCGGGAGGACCATCCGGATATGGAGTACTGGACCATCGAGGTGCTGGACGGCACGACCTCCGCGCAGCTGTGGCGGCATTCCTATGGCGACATCCTCTTCGAGGCGGCGCACACGAACCGGGTGCAAGACTCTCGCTGGTCTCACCACGCGTGGGGGGTCGCGTGGGAGCTCGGGTTCGCGGACGAAGCTGACTGGCTACGGTTCCGGGCTCTGCCCGCCGTGCGCGCCGCGCTGGACGCCGTCCCCGATGTCGCGTCGGGGTTGCTGATCTACCGGGGCAGGGGCGGGGCGAGCGGGGCATCGGTTCCGCGCCCGCCACGACGGCCGCCGATGGCGGGCGCCGTATCGTTGCCGACCCCTCTGGCGTGGGTCAGCTCGGTCATGGACACCCGCCTCGAGCCCGAGCCGTTCCGCGGGGCTGACTCACTGACCGCCTGACGGCGCTGCTGAGCGGGCGACGAGAATCGAACTCGCGTCATCAGTTTGGAAAACTGAGGCTCTACCATTGAGCTACGCCCGCGGCGACTCGGCTGGACGGGTTCCCGTCCGGTCGATCCGGGGCGTTAGCCTAATGCCCGCCACTCGCACGGACCCAATCCGTGCGCCCTACGTGTGCGTCCGGTGTCAGCCGGCGTATGTCGGGTGTGGGTGACGGGGTATGGCGCAGCTTGGTAGCGCGTCCGCTTTGGGAGCGGAAGGCCGCAGGTTCGAATCCTGTTACCCCGACTTTTTGACTGTCTGCTACCTCGGCGACCAGATGCGCGCAGTCAGGCGCGCTGGATCGGGCCGTCCGTCGGGCCGGCGAAGCCCAGCAGCTCACTCAGCCCGGTCTGCGCCCCGTCCTTCTCGAGGTTGGCGACGACCCGGCCGACGGATCGCCGGGAGGGCCACACGTGCAGAGCGAGCAGGAGCACGCTGATCGCCGCACCCAGGTCGTAAGCCAGGACGGTGCGGCCCATGAACGCGAAGACCAGTCCGAAGAACGCTACGCTCTCGGCCATCGCGAGCCGCATCATCAAGGTCGAACGGAACACCGTGACGGCCCGGTTGCGTGCGGCGGTGGCGTCCAGGTCGAGCGGCACTGCGGTAGCCCGGTAGCCCACGTTCTCGATGAGCACGTGGGAGAGGACACCGAGAACAAGCAGGATGACGAGCACGCCCGGCGACGGTGGCCCGAAGGTCAGCACGAAGGACAGCGCCACCGCCATGAGGAACAGTGCTCCGACCACCGCGCCGACGAGCATCTTGAGCGTCTGGATCACCGGTGCGGTCGCGCGGTCACCGGAAGGGCTCATCGAACCACCGTAGCGATATTCGGTGCCTCGGCCGCGAACGGCTAGAGTTGACCCTCGGCGCGGCCGGTGACACCCGGTAGCGGCACACCCCGCGCCGACGGGCTTGATCGTTTGCTGCCGTGACACCAGCCCACAGCAGCCCACACCATCCCTCGAATCCCCCCGACAGAGAGACACGTAGTGAAGAGCGCCCTCGAGACCCTCGGTCCGACCCGGGTCAAGATGACCGTCGAGGTCCCCTACGACGAGCTCAAGCCGAGCCTCGACGCGGCATACAAGACCATCGGCCAGCAGATTCAGGTGCCGGGCTTCCGCAAAGGCAAGGTCCCGTCGCGGATCATCGACCAGCGGGTCGGCCGCGGCGCGGTGCTGCAGGAGGCCGTCAACGAGGCGCTCCCGACCTTCTACGGCCAGGCACTCGACGAGAACGCCGTCCGTCCCCTCGGGCAGCCCGAGGTCGACGTGACCGAGGTTCCCGCCCAGGAGGGTGACGAGCTCAAGTTCACCGTCGAGGTCGATGTGCGTCCCGAGATCACTCTGATCGACTACAGCGGCATCAAGGTCGAGGTAGACGCGGTCGAGGCGACTGACGAGGACGTCGACGAGCGCCTGACGACCCTGCGGCAGCGGTTCGGCACGCTCAAGGGCGTCGACCGGGTCGTTGAGGACGGCGACTTCGTCTCCATCGACCTCGCGGCAACCATCGACGACGAGGAGATCGACAACGTCAGCGGCGTCTCCTACGAGGTCGGCAGCAAGAACATGCTCGACGGCCTCGACGAGGCACTCGTCGGAATGGCCGTGGGTGAGACCAAGGAGTTCACCGCTCCGCTCGCCGGCGGTGACCAGGCCGGCCGGGACGCCGACTGCGTCGTCACGGTCCAGTCGGTCAAGGAACGCGAGCTCCCCGACCTCGACGACGACTTCGCCCAGCTGGCGTCCGAGTTCGACACCCTCGAGGAGCTGCGAGCCGACGTCGTCACGCAGGCCGAGAAGGCGAAGAAGTTCGACCAGGGCGTCCAGGCCCGCGACCGCATCCTCGAGCAGCTGCTCGACTCGGTCGAGGTGCCCGTGCCCGACAGCATCGTCGAGGCCGAGGTCCACTCGCACCTCGAGGGCGAGAGTCGTCTCGAGGACGATGAGCACCGCGCCGAGGTCGAAGCAAACACCCGCAAGGCGCTCAAGGCGCAGCTCCTCCTCGACGCGATCGTCGAGAAGGAGGAGATCCGGGTCGAGCAGCCTGAGCTCGTCGAGTACATCGTCCTGTCGGCACAGCAGTACGGCATGGACCCCAACCAGTTCGCGCAGACGATCGACCAGCAGGGCCAGGTCCCCGCGATGGTCGCCGAGGTGGCCCGCCGCAAGGCGCTCGCCTACGTCCTCGAGCAGGCCACTGTGCTCGACACGAACGGCACGACGATCGACCTCGAGGAGATCGTCCAGACGGACGACGACGAGGCCGAGCCATCGGACGTCGCGAGCGAACCGGAGCCGAAGAGGGTCTGACCTTCCTGCGCCGACGCCGCCCCCGGTATGCCGGGGGCGGCGTTGTCGTTGCGGCGACCCGAGAGCGTCGCGGGACCGTCATCGAGCGAACTCGCACGGGTGTCGGTCCCCACCCTTAGACTGATTCTTTCCGGAACCCCAGCCGGAAGCTCACCGACCTCCACCGCTGCCGCTGGCACCGGTCGGGTCCTGATCCCAGGGTGTTGACGATGCGGCTACGGCGACGAGTTCTCGGCACGGTCGCGGCGACTGCCGCAGCCGTGGGACTCGCCCTGGCCACCCCCACGTCTTCGCTGGCCCGCAGCGGCGACCCGCTCGCCGGCGGCTCACCCACCCCCACCGTTCGACCGGCTGCGGGAACCTTCTACCCGACCGACGCCGAGCGCGTCCTGGGCGGCACCTCCGCCGGATACCAGGTCTCGGCGGACACCCCGCTCACCGTCTCGACCTCGAGCAGCGCCGGGCTGCCGTCCTCCGGCATGTCAGCCGTCGTCGCCAACGTCACGGTGACCGCCGGTCCGAGCAAGGTTTCGCTGACTGCCGCCCCCACCAGCGCAGGCGTCGACCCAGCCACTGCCTTGGGTCTGATCGTCGTGCCGGCCGGGATGACCCGCTCCAGTCTGCTCACCATCCCGTTGGGGCCGCGGAGCTCGTTCGACCTGTCGGCCACCGGCGGTCGCGCGACCGTGACGGCCGACGTCGTCGGCTTCTACGCGTCGGACGACACCGTGATCGCCGGCCTCGGGGTGTCCGGCGGCTACCAACCGCTCACTCCCCACCGTCTGGTCGACGCCACCGGCGCGGCCGCCGTACCCGCGGGGGGGAGCACCGTCGTGGGTGTCGACCTCGGGCCGGCCGTGACGGAGCATGCCACGGCACTGCTGGTACGCGTGTCCGCGCAGGACACGACGGCTCCTGGCGCGGTCACCGCCGCAGCACCGCCCGACTCGGGCGCCACCTCCGCGACGAGCGGGTCCGACGGCGTCAGCACCGGGTCTGCCACCTCGACTGCCCCTCAGATCGCCAGCCAGATCGCCAGCCAGATCGCCACGGTGAGCTTCACCGCAGGTTCTCCGGCGAGCAACCTGGCCGTCATCCCCGCGCGGATCGGCGACGACGGGAAGATCGGGCTGGAGGTCGCAAGCTCGTCCAGCGCTCCTGTCGGCGTCGTGGTGGACCTGGTGGGCTTCTACGACGACGGGACCATCGGTCCGAACCTACGGTTCCGTCCGCTGCCACAGACCCGGGTTGTCGACACCCGAACATCCCTGGCGATGTCTCCTCTCGTGCCCGGTCGGTCACAGACCGTGACCCCGGCGTCGAGCGTGGTCGGAGACAGCACCTTCGGCCTTGTCGGCGTGCTCACGACCACGACGGTGGCAGCCACCTGCGTCGACCTGGGACCGGATGCTCCGGCGACGACCGCCCCTTCCCGAGCGGTTGCCGTAGGCGGCGTCCCGGTCGCCGCGGGCACCACGAGCTCGGCCGTTCAGGTCGAGGTCGCGACGGACCGCACCGTCGCCGTGCGTGGCGAGGCTGGCGCCCCAGCCGGCCCAGCAGCGCCGCCAGCACCGTCACCGTCAGGCCCAGCAGCGCCGTCAGGCCCAGCAGCGCCCTCTGCGCCCTCTGCGTCGGCTGCGCCGTCAGCGCCCTCTGCGTCGGCTGCGCCGACGCCCACTCAGGTGACGTTCGACGTGGTCGGGTCGTTCGAGGCATACCCGCCGGTCGTCACCGCCTCGTCCCGGGACTGGGTCGCGCCGGTCGCCGGATGGCAGGTCGGAGCCGTCGCTCGCTGACGCCGGCCCACCCGTGCCCAACCAGTGCCCACCAGTGCCCACCAGTGCCCGACGGGGGTGGGTACTTGTGCGCCCAGGGCGAACAGCGCTCCGGTCGGGATTCTCGCGCGGGATGTGGACGTTAGGGTCAATGGCAGCCAGCCA
>NZ_JBDTKA010000085.1:0-8810 GCF_039935575.1 Lapillicoccus sp. | reverse complement strand
CAGATCAGGCTCGAACCCCATCTCGGCGAACACACCGGTCACCTGGCGCGGCCTCGTCGACACCCCGGTCAGCGCCCTGGGTGGCGGGCACGAGCTGGTCGGCCAGCATTCGACCAGGCCTTCGTAGGACGTACCCGCCCCTCACCCACCCGGCCGACGGAGACCGGCGCGTATGCGGTCCGCGGGCGGCCGACGCCCTGCTGCGGGTATGGGCCTCTCACCACGAGATGTGCATCCCGCAGCACCTCGAGGTGGAATCCCACCGCGGTCAGGTGCGAGGCAGCGGTCTGGCTGCCCTGGCGAAAAGCGCCAGCGGAGTGTCAGGAGGTGGCCTGCCCGCGGGGTTCGTTCATGGAACCGCTGCCGTTCCACCAGACGTTGGCGCCGTCGCTGCCGCCGGTGCGTGTGCGGGGCATCGACTGGGGGTGCCCCCGCTTGCGAGGGAGACTCGGCGAGGCAAATCAAAACCGTTGGCCGCCAACCGTTTTGGAAAATGACACAGGGCCGGACACTCGACCAGTCCCGTCGCCCGAAGCGCGTGACACTAATCACGCTCTACAGCCGACGGCGGCTCTGGTGAAGCAGTGGGCGACCTGCGAACATGGGGGATGAGCGAGATCTCTGTACGTTTACTGCGAGTGGAAGACTGGCGTGACTACCGCGAAGTCCGACTGGCGGCACTGCAAGAATCACCGCAGGCTTTCCAAGCCACTTACGCTGAAGAAGCCACGAAGCTAGAACCGCACTGGCGAGACTGTATGGGACAGGCCGACCGGTTACTTGCCGAGCGTGAAGGAACGCCGCTCGGAGTTGCCTCCGTCATGATGAATGACGCAGCGACACAGTCCGCTGACCTCTGTGACCTTTGGGTGAAACCTGAAGTGCGCAATACAGGGATAGCTTCACGCTTGGCTCAGGCCGCCGCAGACCAGGCGGTTCAGGACGGCTGCACACACTTGTTCTACTGGGTCAGCACCGAGAACGGCCGCGCGATCGCATTCGCGAGCAACGCCGGATTTCGCGTGACGTCGCAGCGTCGGACCACCCGGACAGAAGACCGAGAGTTCGGCGACCAGGAGATCGCTATGGTGCAGTCCCTCGCCGACGACCCGAGGTCGGTGCCCTCGTCATCACCACCGCGTCTGACGTCCGAAGCAGGGCCCCGGTGACACGCCGCCCGTGAGTCCATCAGTCGACCGAGGTGGCCTGTGAAGGCATTACCGATGTCGCACTGGTCGGCTGGAACTCGGTGATCGGCCTTCGTCCAGCAACCGCTCTGCGGCGCCGGCAGGGAACCGCATTAACAAGTCCGACACGTGGCGGCGAACACGGCCACCAGCAAGGACGTCTGGTCGCTGACAGCTTGCTGGCTGCGGCACACGATTAGTCGGCTTCGACGAACCAGCGCGTGCACGCGCTCCAGGCCACCCCCATGGCCAACACGTCTCGGCTCTTGCGCCGGTAGATGTCGCGACGATCGATCGCGGCGTGGCGATCCATCCGGTCGACGTAACGGCGAACCTACGGCTCTTGACAGCGACGGGTCAGGAGGTGGAGTCTCACGTGAGATTCAGGACAAAAGGGGTTCTCATGGTCGGGTCGGATGGCGCGTTAGATCGGCGAACGGTGCTTAAGGGCATCCTCGGCGGCGCGGCGGGGTTGGCTGCCGTAGGGGGTCTGGGCGCCTGTGGCAGCAGCGGTTCCGGTGCGGCGGACCAGCTCACGTTCTGGCACCTGTTCAGTGGCGCTGACGGCGCGAACGTGAGCCAGATGATTGCGAACGTCGAGCAAAAGAACCCGGGCCTCAATGTCCAGGCGACCACCCTTGCCTGGGGCTCGCCGTACTACACCAAGCTGGCGATGGCCTCCGTCGGGGGACGTCCCCCGGACGCCGCGGTCCTGCACGTCTCTCGGCTGAGCGGGTACGCACCCGGTGGCCTCCTGGTGCCGTACGACCTGACCCATCTGGCGTCGCTGGGCATCACCGAGCAGTCCGTCTCGCCGGCGCTGTGGAAGCGTTGCCTTTACCAAGGGCAGCTGTACTCGTTGCCACTGGACACGCATCCGTTTGTTGCCTTCTACAACCTCGACATCGCCGAGAAGGCCGGGATGGTGGCCACCGACGGGTCCATCACACCGATCACCTCGACGGACCAGTTCCTGGAGGCCGGCACGAAGATGGCCGAGGTGACCGGCAAGGCGGGGATCTCCTTCGGCTACGTACTCGACACCGCGCAAGCGTGGCGGCTCTTCTGGGGCCTCTACGGTCAGACCGGCGGCAAGTACAGCTTCGAGACGGGCCAGAGCGCCCAGTGGGACACCGATAAGGCGGCCCAGGTCATCACGTTCATCACCAAGATGCTGGACGGCAAGATCGCCCCGAAGACCCTGGACTACGCGGGAGCGATCTCCTACTTCACCAGCGGCGCGACCGGGATGATTCTCTCGGGCGAATGGGAGACGCCGTCGTTCAAGAAGGCCATCCCCCATCTCGCAGCTACGCCGATGCCGACGATGTTCGGAACTCCCGCGAACTACGCCGACTCGCATTCCTTTGTGCTGCCCACCCGCTTCGCTCAGGATGACGCGCGGCTCGCTCACACCTACGAGCTGGTGACGGGGCTGGTCAAGGAAGGACTGCTCTGGGCCCAGGGCGGCCACATCCCGGCCTACCTTCCGGTGACCAAGGAACAGGCATACCTGGACCTGAAGCCGCAGTCGGAGTATGCCGCGGCGGCGGAAAGCGTCTTCCTGGACCCGCCGGTGTGGTTCTCGGGGGCGGGCAGCGACTTCCAGAACCAGATGTCCACCCGGCTGCAGCAGGCGTTCATGGGCCAGGTCACCCCGGCCCAGTGCGCGACCTCGATGCTCGACACCATCACGACCATGCTCAAGATCCCGAACCCGGCCTGAGAAGGACTGTCATGGCAACCGCGACCACGCTCCGAAGCCCTGCCGGCGCACAGCGGCAGGAGCTGAATCACCGCAAGCAGCCCGGCTTCTTCAGCGTCGGATGGTTCACCGGACCGTACTTGCTCGTCTTCGCCCTCTTCCTCGGCTGGCCGCTGATCTACGGGCTGTGGATGAGCTTCACTGACGCCAGCCTCACCGGACGCAACGGCTCGTGGGCCGGGTTCGCCAACTACGCGGCCGCGTTCAGCGACCCGATGATGTGGCGCACGATCGGCAACACCTTGTTCTTCACGCTGATCACGACGGTCCCCTTGGTCGTCGTCTCGCTGATCGTCGCCCTGCTGGTCGCGACCGGCCTCCCGGGCCAGTGGTGGTGGCGGCTGTCGTTCTTCGCCCCATTCATGCTGGCCTCGTCGGTGGTGGCAGCAATCTGGGGGTGGCTGTACACCCCGGAAGGCGGTCTGGCCAACACGATCCTGCACTGGTTGGGGATCGGACCAGTCGGGTGGCTCACCGACGAGAAGATCGCCATGTGGTCGGTCGCGATCACCACGGTCTGGTGGACGCTGGGCTTCAACTTTCTGCTCTACCTCGCCGCAATCCAGGCCATCCCAGAGCATCTGTATGAGGCGGCCTCACTCGACGGCGCCGGACCGCTGCGGCGGCTGTGGAGCATCACCTTGCCGCTGCTCACCAAGACGACCGGGCTGGTGGTCATCCTGCAGGTCCTGGCATCCCTGAAGGTGTTCGACCAGATCTACCTGCTCACCCAGGGCGGCCCGAACAACTCCACCCGGTCCACCCTCGTCTACATCTACGACGTCGGGTTCACCGGCTACCGCCTGGGATACGCCGCGGCCATCTCGTTCATCTTCTTCCTGCTCATCCTCATTTTCTCCCTAGCCCAGGCCCTGTGGTCCCGAAGGGAACGCTGACATGACGACCACCCTCCAGACCCCCCCGACGGTGGTGCCGGCTCCTCGTGGCGCGGCCCGCCTGCAGCGCAGGATCGACCGGGACCGCACCGCATCGGTGATGCTCGGCGGCTCGCGCGTCGCCCGGTGGGTCGCCCTGATCGCCCTGATCCTGTTCTCGCTGCTGTGGATCCTGCCGATGGTGTGGGCCATCCTGACCTCGCTGAAGTCGGAGGCGGACGCCTCGGCGGTGCCGCTGCAGATCCTGCCGGAGCACGGGTTCACCCTCTCCGCATACTCCCAGGTCCTCAGCGCCGGCGGGCTGCCCCGGTGGCTGTTCAACAGCGTCATCACCGCCGTGGTCATCACCGCGCTGACGGTGGCGATCTGCGCGCTGGCCGCCTACGCCCTGTCAAGGTTGGACTTCAAGGGGCAGAAGCTCCTGACCGCCCTAACGCTGGCGTCGATCATGATTCCCGCACAGATCCTCATCGTGCCGCTGTTCCGGGAGATGCTCAGCCTGCGCCTCGTGGACACCCTGTGGGGCATCATCCTGCCGCAGCTGATCGTGCCGGTGAACGTCTTCATCCTCAAACGCTTCTTCGACGGCGTCCCGCAGGAGCTGGAAGAGGCCGGACGGATCGACGGCGCCAGCTCGTTGCGGGTGATGTGGTCGATCATTCTGCCGTTGTCCCGGCCGATCCTGGTCGCCGTCGCGATCTTCACTTTCATCGGCGCTTGGAACAACTTCCTGTGGCCGTTCATCGTCGTCAACGACCCGAACCTGATGACGATGCCGGTGGGCATCGCCACGGTCAAGAACGCCTACGGAGTGCAGTACGCGCAGACCATGGCGTCGGCGGTCATCGCCGCCGCACCCCTGCTCATCATCTTCACGTTCTTCCAGCGCCAGATCGTCAAGGGCATCGCCACCACGGGCATCGCCGGCCAGTGACCGACCGCGCATTTGCGGCCTGCCTGCCCCGGCCCACGTTCATGCCCCTGCACCCGGACAGGTAGACCGACCGTGAACGATGCTCACGAGACTGCCAGCCAGCCTCGCCCTGACTATCCCCGCCCGCAGCTGACCCGCCCGACGTGGCGCAACCTCAACGGGAAATGGGAGTTCGAGATCGACCAGGGCGACACCGGTCTCGAACGGGGACTGCTCGATCAGGACACGCTCGCCAACATCATTCTGGTGCCCTTCGTCCCCGAAGCAGAAGCGTCCGGCGTCCACAACACCGACTTCCTCGAGGCGGTCTGGTACGCCCGCTGGGTCGACATCCCACCGGAATGGACGGGCCGGCGGGTGCTGCTGCACTTCGGCGCCGTCGACTACGACACGACGGTCTGGGTCGACGGGCAGGAGGTACGGCGCCACAGGGGCGGGTTCACGTCGTTCTCGGTGGAGCTGACCGACGTTGCGGTACCCGGGACGCGGGTGCGCCTCGTGGTACGCGCCCGGGACTCCCAGCACGGCTTGCAGGCCCGGGGTAAGCAGGCAACGTGGTACGACAACTCGGCGGCCTACTACACCCGCACCACCGGCATCTGGCAGAGCGTGTGGCTCGAGCCGGTCCCTCAGACCTACATCCGACGCATCACCGTGACCCCGCACTTCGCCACGGGTCAGTTCACCGTCGAAACCATCCTCAACGCGAACAAACCCGGATACGCGCTCCAGGTCGAGCTGCGGGACGCCGACGGGGTGGTCACCACGGCGGGCACGCCGGCGGACCTCGACCTCACGCCGACGGCACAGCTCAGCGTGCCGCGAGAGCGGGTCCGCCCGTGGTCACCGCAGGACCCCCACCTGTACGACCTGAGCGTGACCCTCCTCGACGAGCACGGCCACGTCGTCGACGCGGTGGGCAGCTACTGCGGGCTGCGTTCGGTGGCTATCGACGGGCGGCGGGTGCTGATCAACGGTGAGCCGGTGTTCCAGCGGCTGGTCCTGGACCAGGGCTATTGGCCCGACACGCTCATGACGGCCCCGAGCGACGAGGCGCTTATCCGCGACATCGAGCTCGGCCTCGCTGCCGGGTTCAACGGGGCCCGCCTGCATCAGAAGGTCTTCGAAGAGCGCTACCTCTACCACGCAGACCGTCTCGGGTACCTGGTCTGGGCCGAGTTCGGCGACTGGGGGGTGCGCGGTCAAGGCGTGCCGGGGCACACCCAGCAACCGACGGCGGCGTTCGTCGCGCAGTGGCTGGAAGTACTCGAACGAGACGTCAACCATCCAGCCATCATCGGCTGGTGCCCGCTGAACGAGACCGACCAGGTGCTGCACGACCGGATCACGGTGCTCGACGACGTGACCGCAGCGATGTTCCTCGCCACCAAGCTCGCCGACCCGACGAGGCCCGTCATCGACGCCTCCGGCTACTCGCACCGGGTGCTCACCACGGACATCTACGACTCACACAACTACGAGCAGCAGCCGGCCACGTTCGCCCAGCAGGTCGGCGGCCTCTCCGACGGGAACCCCTACGTCAACCGCTCGCAGCACACACCCGGCGCGACCATCTCGAGCCCGTACCGCGGGCAACCGTACTTCGTCTCCGAGTTCGGCGGCGTGTGGTGGGACCCGGAAGCCGCCGCTAAGCAGGCGGATAGTGCCGAGCACAACGACCCCTACGAATCGTGGGGTTACGGTCAGAAGGTTCGCGACGAGGAAGAGTTCCACTCACGCTTCGAGGGACTGACCGGGGTCCTGCTGGACGACCCGGAAATGTTCGGCTACTGCTACACCCAGCTGACCGACGTCATGCAGGAGAAGAACGGCATCTACCGGTTCGACCGCGGCGCGAAGCTGGACGTCGAGCGCATCCGCAAGGCACAACAGCGGCCGGCCGCGTACGAGCACGGGGACTCCTAAACCGGGTCGGGGGTGCCACGTCGCCATGAGCTCTCCGGCCGCCCAGCGCCCCGGGGTCACCATCAAACATGTCGCGGCCCGAGCCGGGGTGTCGTGGAAGACGGTGACCAACGTCGTGCATAACCGTCCCAACGTCAGGGCGGAGACACGACAGCGGGTCATCGACGCGATCGACGAGCTTGACTACCGACCAGACCTGGCCGCTCGGCAGCTGCGTCAGGGACACAGCCAGACCCTTACCCTGGTCGTCCCGGACATCCTTAACCCCTACTTCGCCATGCTGATCAAGGCGACGTTCGAGGCGGCCTCGGCACGCGGCTACGCCGTCTTCGTCGAGAGCGCCGGTCTGGAACCGCGCGACGAGCGACAGGCGGCGGCGGCGCTGTTCCGTTTCGCGTTCGACGGGGTGATCTTCCATCCCAGCCACGTCACCCCCACCGAGCTGGCCGACATCGCCGCGCGTAAACCAGTCGTGCTAGTCGGTGAGAACCTCGAGCACACTCCGCTCGACCGGGTCAGCATCGACAACGTCGAGGCGGCGGATGAGATCACCAGCCACCTACTCGCCGCCGGCCGCAGCACGATCGCCTTCCTCGGCACCCGAGCCGAGCCGGGCCAGCCCAGCGGGGTCCGGTTACGGGGCTACCAGAACGCGCTGCAGCGCGCCGGTATCGAGGTCCGCGACGACCTCCAGGTGGACGCACAGGACTTCGACCACGTGCACGGCGTTCGGGGCGCCACGCGGCTCATGGCGAAAACCCCGAACATTGATGCGATTGTCTGCGTCAACGACGTCCTAGCCATCGGCGCCTTGAAGTACCTTCGCGACACCGGGCGCCGGGTACCCGACGATGTCGCCGTCACCGGGTGGGACAACGTCCCAGGCTCGGCCTACACCGCACCGCCGTTGACGACGGTCGACGCACACGTCGAGCAGATCGCGGCCCATACCGTCGACCTGCTCGTCAACCGGATCGCCGACCCCAACCGCCCGCCCCAGGACATCGTCGTCGAACACCACCTCGTGGTGCGCAACTCCTCCCCCTGAGGGCGCAGCATACGATCTTGGACGGACAGGCTGGAGTCACGAACTCATGTTCGCGTCCTCGTTGCGGGGTATACGTCCACGCGGTCTCGCTGCCCGTGTTTGATGTACCTCAGTCGCGGTAGAGCCGGAAGTAGTCGAATGTCGCGGTCGCTCCGGCCCCGCCCATCGACACCAGGCCGACGCGCAGGCTCGAGCCGGCCGGCAGCGTCCACACACCACCCTCGACCCAGCTGACGCCGTCCCGGCTGCTCCAGGCCCGGAGGACATGCTCGCCGGTGACCGGGTCAAGGGAGTGCGTCAGCCGCAGCCAGGTGGTGGCTGCCGGCGGACCGACGATCGTGCCACCGTAAGAGAGCCGACCGGCATACGTCATCTCCTTGCCGAACTCGACCTGTCGGGTATCCCAGATCGCGACGTGCGAGAGTCGGGTGAACAGGTCGTCATTGACGTAGGCGATGAGTCCGGCCTGCAAGAAGTTGCGGACGGTGTCGACGCCGACGTCGAGGTTCACCTTTGTCTCGACCGCCCAGTCGCCGCTGCCCGGGTCGCGCAGCAGTAAGCCCGCGTTGTTGCTGGTGCCGGTGAGATCGGCCGCCTCGGTGGGCCACGTCAGCGCGCCCCCCGTGATGACGGCGTTGGGGTCCGGCCGCACCCACGACCACCCGGGCTGCAAGGACGGGCCGGTGAACTCGTCGCTCGCGTTGGGGTCCAACCGGTTCGGGACCTTCGGGATGACCCGGTGGGTCACCAGCGCCGCAGCCGGCAGGACGGCGAGGTTGTCGACGCCGACCCGGGCCGACGCCGCCAGCGCCCCACCTTGAGCTGGCAGCGACAGGTCTGCGACGCCAAGGGAAAGCGACACGATCGGGTCACCAAGCCGGGCGGACGAGAGCTGCGCAGTCGCCGTGCCGCCGCGGACGGTCAGGCTCAGCGCGTGCCAGGTCGATGCGTCGAACGCGGCAGGCAGCGTGGCCCGACTCTGCCCCGCCAGCCGGCCGCGGCGCCAGTCCTGCAGCCAAGCCGACCTAGTCACCGGGTCAACGACCAGGGCGAC
>NZ_JBDTKA010000084.1:0-55922 GCF_039935575.1 Lapillicoccus sp. | reverse complement strand
ACTCGCACTGACTTCAGCCTCGGGAGGTGCAGGAGTGGGCTGTAGTCGAGGTCATCGACGATGAGAGTGTGCAGGAGCACCGTCTGCACTCTTGTCAGGTCTAGCAGGAACCGGATCGAAGAGACGTGCCCGTTCCTGGGGGTCATCCAGGCCCCACCCAGCTCCAGGTCAATCAGCGCGCGCAGGCCACCGATGGGTGAGGGGTCTTCGATGGTCCGGAAACCCTCGATCGTCAGTGCCTTCAGTTTGGTCAGCGGCGCCAGCGCGTCCACATTGGTGACGGCCGAGGCTCCGCGTAACTCGAGCTCGCGGAGCTCAGTCATCGGTCCGAGCGGGCTGAGGTCCTCGTAGTCACCCCACTTCACGACCAACCGCGTCAATTGGGGGCTGTCCGGCCAGCGCCGCAAATAGTCGCTTCGGGGTGCGGGAGGTGAACTGCAGGCTGGTCAGCGGTGTCGCGTTCCCGAGCAGCTCGACCCATTCGGTCACGATTTTCTTGGCTCGGCTTGCCGAGTACTTGGTGCTTAGCTGCGTGCAGGAAACGACGATCTCTGCCTGACCCTCGTACTCACACGCTTCGGTCATCCGAGGCACCTTGGCTTGTCGCACCCGAGCAAGCCTACGGTCCCGGGGCATCCGATCGGCGGCAATTCTGGACGAGCGTAGCCGTCCTCACCGCGGCATAGTCGGACGTTTCGCGACGGCCCATGCCAGCGCCGAGCGGGCGGCGGCATTTCAGCGGTATAAGTGCTCAGATGCGTGGATGTCCCGGATCAGCTGCGGAGTGCGCCAGCGTCCTACCTGGTGAAACCACTTGTTGATCGGATAGGAGAGCCGCAGGACGTAGTAATTGACGAACTCGACGACCGCGAAGAGCCAGACCACAACGGTCAGCACCGCCATCACGGGGGCATCCGGCAGATTGAGCACGATGTATAACCCGGCAGCCAAGATCACTACCACGTTGAGAACCCGGAAGACCCGATAGAGCAAGGCCAAGGGGCGAGGCATCGACCCAACCTTCACCCAGCTCCGCGCCAAAAGCCAATACGCGCCTGCCTGGCACAGTATGAGCAGTAGCGGAGCAAGCGCCACCATGAATGTCAGCATCGAGCGCTCGTCCCGCACTTTCGGGCCCACCACCCATAGTGCGATATACACGAACACCACAGCTGCAGCCAACTCTCCAAGGCCGAGCGAGAGGAACTTGCGGCGCAGGCCCTCACGCCGGGCATCCGGTTCGACCATACGGCGGACCCTACCGGCCGGTCCTAACAGAGTCGGTGGCGCCCGACGCAACCGGGAAGGGCGCCGCAGACCAGCCGAACATCTGCGAAGTTCGTCGAACTGAAGCGACAAGACCGCACTCGTGTGAGGCGACTCGCAATCGAGGGAGCGGCGTGGGACCGCGCACCCCTCGCGGCAGGTTACCCGGGGCTTGCTGGGCTGAGGGTTCCTTGCGCGGCTCGGGTGCCGCCGGGTCCGCCGCCGGGTCCGCGCAGGATGTAGGCGGCGCCCACGGCCAGGAGCATACCCACGGTCGGCGCAAGCAGGTAGATCCACAGTTGTTGCAGTCCGCCGCCAATGAGTGCCGGGCCGAACGATCGGGCCGGGTTCATCGAGGCACCGCTCACGGGGCTGGCCCACAGCCCGGCGAGGGCAATATAGGCGCCGACCCCGACCGCGGACAGCGGCCCCAGGTTCTGCGCAGTGGAGGCCGTGCCCAGGATGGTGCTGACCAGGCCGAGGGTGAGGACGGTCTCGATAATGAACGCCTGCGCGCTGGTGAATCCGGGACCGGGCAGTGTCGCACCCAGATGAGCGGCGTCGCCGAAAACGCCCCGCAGCAGTAAAGCAGCCAGCACCCCCCCAATCAGTTGGGCGGCCACATAACCGGGCACCCGGCCCCAGGCGAAGTCCGACCGCATCGCGAACGCCGCGCTGACCACCGGGTTGAGGTGTGCACCAGACACCGCACCCATGAACAGGATTACCGCGAGCACGGTCAGCGCGGGAGCGGTAACCGCCGCGACCCGACCGATCGAGCCGCCGGATTCCTCCTGCACGATCGGCGCTCCGGCCCCAGCGAGCACCAACAGGAATGTGCCGAACACCTCGCTGAACAGCCGTCGCCATTCATAGCGGCGATCATCGAAGTCTCGTCCCCATACCGGCTGTCGGTTCAGTAGCGCAGCAATCCGTGGCGGGTGGCGCTGGTCCACGACCGCCTGCACACGGTCCGACTCGGAAGCAGCGTCGGTCACGCCCGCGTCGCGGACTTGGAGACGGCCGGCAGCGACACCAGCCGGCACGGGATGTCGGTGTCCTCGCTGAGGTGATAGCTGGCGCAAACCCGGTGGTAACCGTCCGCGATCTGCAGCACACGACCCGCAGTCAGGTCACCGCGAATGAGCAGGATTGGAGACAGGATTGCCCCGCTCGCTACTCGCTTCAGGTCTTTCTTGACCTCCGGGTCGTCAGCCGGGAGCAGCGGTAGCCGAGCCGCTCTCAGGATGTCTTTCGCATGCTGATGCACCGTCGGCGCCTGGGACAAAAGCGCCGTCCACACCTCGACCAGTTCCGGGGAGGCGATCAACCGCAAGAACGACTGTGCCGCGGGATAGTCATGCTCAGCCGGCGCCCCCGCCCAAATAACTCTCCCAACTTTCTTCGCCTTCTTCGCCATTACGCCCTCCGTCACCGACACATCAACCTGACCTTCTGGACCCTCCCCGGCCGGCATCCGCCTGGCTAAGGGACAGAGGTCGCCCGCGACAGACCTCCGGTGAAGTATAGATGCCGGCCGAACCATCTTCCCTGGCCTTAGCGGGAGGTCAGCGCTGGCATGGACATCGACGGGATCCTGCGACGCCATGTCGTGCTTCAAAAGGGATGGCCCTTCTGGAGGAGTTCAGCCCTCGACGCTAAACACCTCACGCTGATCAGCGCACGTGTACACCCCACTGGAGGGGTTCCGAGAAAGCTCGGGTCGGACCTAAGCACAGGGGTCGCGCTACCGTCGCGGCTTACGCGGATTAGAAGCTTGAGACCCACGAACCACGTCAGACTGGCAGTTCCGCGGCACAGTCGCCACGCGGTACGGCTGTGATCGCCGGGCTCACTCGTCCACGTCAACGCGTCTCTCGACGGGACCACGCACCATCTGCGGCATGTCAGTGAGTTCGGGGAAGGACTCGCACTTCCACTTGGTGGCCGCTGCCAGCGAGTTTGTCGTCGCAGGTGTAGAGGGGTGCTTCGAGTGCTTCGGCTAACGCCAGGTAGCAGGCGTCATAGCTGGTGTACCGGTGCCGCAGGCTCCAGATGCGATCCGTAAGAGGAGCTATCTCGTGCCGGGAGATGGTAAGGGCGAAGTGGTCGCGACGGGCATCCTCGGCCGCGGCCGGCTCGAGCTTCCCGCCGAGCAAGAGCCCTCGCAGCACCGAGAGCACCTCGACGTCCAGCAGGTGCGGGGCGTCCACGTCCCCGGTCAGGGCGTCGAGCAGCTCGAGGTTGGCCTCGCGCCCGATCAGGGCCTCGACCATCGCCGAGGCATCGACGACGATCACCGACGACCGGCCTGCACCGCTGCGACGATGTCGTCCGAGGTGGGGCCAGTCGTTCGGTCACGAGCCTTGAGCTTGGCGACGATCTCCGCGTTCGTCGGCCTGGTCGCGATCTTGGCCAGCTCTGCGCCGACGTACGCCGACAGCGACTTGCCCTCCGCCGCCGCGCGCTCCTTGAGCGTCTCGGCAACCTCCCCTGAGACATCGCGAATGTACAGAGTCGTCATACGTGAAATGCTAGCACCTTGCAAGCAGGGGGTGCGGTCAGGTGGAGGCTCGAACGGGGACGTTGACGTCGCGCGTCACCGTCCTTGACGCCGCATGAGCGGATGGTGGTCGAGTGTTCACGCCGCGGTCTGGGAACACGACAGGCGCGCTGCGAACTGCTCGACCTCCGCAGTGAGGTGCTCAAGAACCTCTAGTTCTTCGCGCCAATTGGCTGTCTGCCAGCCGTGGTCGGCTCCCGAGATGACGGTGATGGCCTTGCCGGTACGGTTCGCCGCGGTGTCGTCCCAAGCGTGATCGTTCGAGCCAGCGAGCAGCAGTCCGGCGCCGAGGCGCGAGAAATGTCGTCGACACACTGCGTGTCGATCAACAGCGGTGTGGTCCAGATCGCGGGGATACTGCGATCGGCCACCCACCCGGCCGCCATGGTGCCAAGCGACTTGGCCAGAACCAGCTGAGGCTGCGCATCGACCTCGGTGACGAGCTGATCGGCTGCGTGCGTGACCACCTCCTCGGCCTTGTGGCGATCTGCAAACCCTGTCACGTGCCACTAGGCAGCCCACACCTGCCACCCAGCGAGAGCGAGAGCTCGCATCGGCAGGAACAGACCAGGAAGCTGGACCGTGTAACCGCCGCCTGGTAGGACGAGTACGCGCCTGCTGGGATCCGCATCGTCCAGGTTTCCCGACCATAGGGAGACGTCACTGCTCTCGCTCAGGGACCAAAAGTATTCGTCTGCTCTGGCTCGGCGCGAGGCTGGCTTACCGGGCTCGAAGGAGCGGACGCGCTCGTCAACAGGTCAGACCCCCGGCGAGTCCCGTCATCGAACGCGCGACTCTCGGCACAACCGAGCGCTTTGCGGCAAGAGCGGACCTTGATCACTGGCCGACTCGTGGGCTCGGACTGTCGTCGACGGGTTATGCCAGGCCGGGTCGGCTACCAGTCGTCATCATCCCGTCTGTTGCGCTCCCGCCACATCCGGCCTATGAAGACACCGGCGGCTAGGAGAACGAATCGACCACCGAGACCCAGAACGGGATCGGGTTGCCGCCGGTCGAACCGTCTGTGAGCAACGACAGCACAGCGTTCACTTCCTCTTATTCCGGTGTCGGAGCGCCAGTGGACGACGTCGGCTGTTTGGCGAGTCGAAGGGCGACGAAACCGGGCTCCGACGTCAGGCGTTCGTGTATGTCTGGGTAGGTCGGTGCCATCGAGGCGGCCGGTTGTGGCTCGATAAGGCGTTCGATGACGAACCCGCTGGTGGTGAAGTCAGCCAGGACTGCCTCAAGGGGCGCGCGGCGGAAGTGAACGAGCCAGCCAGTGTTCCATGTCTCGGTGACCATCTCGTCGGTGAAGTAGCTGCCGCCGAGACGAAGCCAGTCCGCGGTGGGATGGACGGTCGAGACGACCAACATACCGTCCGGGGTAAGGACACGGTGCAACTCGCGTAGCGCCGGCCGGGGATCTGGTAAGTGATGCAGAACCAGGGCCATGACGACCCGGTCGAATGACCCGTCCGGGATCCAGCCCAGGGGGGCGTTCAGGTCGTGGACGCGAAGGTCGACCCGAGAGCCCAGACGTTGCCGGGCGATCTCGATGAGGTCAGCGCTGGCGTCGAACCCCGACACCGTCGCGCCGGTCGCCCGCAGCTGCGTCAGGTAGAGACCGGAGCCGCAGCCGGCGTCTAGGACCCGTAGCCCTTCGACCGGTCCGAGAAGGTCCAGCATCGCTGGCCGGTCGTAGTGCGCGTTGTAGGCGCTGTCTTGAGCGTGCGCGTCGAAGTCTCGGGCGAAAGCGTCATAGTCAGTCACGGTGGCCACCCTCGCATGCGCTATCCAGGTTCGGCGGCGCTATAAAGGCCAGACGCCGCACTGGGTAGAGGTCACGTCACCAGAGGACACAATAGGTTCCTGCTCGGGGTGCCGACGTCCACGCGGCAGCAGCAATACCGGGCGAGCGTCACCGTCCTCAGAGCGGCATGAGCGGACGTGCGAGTGGGAGCAGCGCTGGCCTAGCTAGGCGGCAGGCGGAGCCGGTACTGGGAGAATGGCGCGCATGACGTTAGATGAAATCTTTCCCGCCTTCGCACTGGAGATCTCGGGCGGCCCGCTGCGCTTGAGTGGGTTGAGGACCGATGACATTCCGGCGGTGACGGAGGTCGCTGTAGGCGGAATCCACGGTCCCGATTTCCTCCCTTTCCTCTATCCGTGGAGCGAGGCGGCACCGGATGAGCTTCCTACCAGTTCCGCACGCTTCTATTGGGACTCCTTCGCGTCCTTCACCCCGCAGCGCTGGCACCTGAACCTCGTCGCTCGGTGGGAGGAGCAGGTCGTCGGAGTGCAGGACGTCTTCGCGCGGACGGATTTCAGGAGGACGCACGCGCTAGAGACTGGGTCGTGGCTCGGCATGCCATTTCAGGGTAGAGGTATCGGAACATTGATGCGCCAGGTCGTTTGCGCCTTTTGCTTTGACCACCTCGGTGCTGAGGTGATGCGATCTGGCTACATCGAGGGGAACGCCAGCTCGGCAGCTGTGAGCAGAAAGGTGGGCTACGTGGACAACGGCCGGCGTCGTCTCGATGACCCCAAGTCAGATGGCTACCGCTGGGAGCAGGACCTGCTGTTGACGCCCGACACGTTTGTACGCCCGCCCTTCGCCATCCGGGTGCGAGGACTAGGCCCCTTCCTGCATCAGCTGGGACTAGACGACCGACACGATACCTGAGGGGTTACCGGGCCGCATGCGGCATTTCGCGCAAACAACGAGCGGGTGTTTGCAGTCCAACTGCCGCCCCGGAGTCAGCCAATCTCAAGGGCTGCGGCCATTGACGTTAGGGGTGCCGGTCAGTAGCGCGTTGGCCTCTGGGCGACGGCAAGGCGATTGGAAGAAGACAGGTCCCTGCGGCCATGACCACTTTGCGGATCCCCCCCACTCTCCTCACGCCTTCAACCGAGCGAGGCGTCGCTCGAGGTAGGCGGCCTCTACGGGGTTGGCGGTGAGGGCCTGGGCTTCCTGGTATGCGGCTGCTGCCTCGGTTTGGTGTCCGAGGCGTCGCAGGAAGTGGGCGCGCGCGGCGGGTAGGTAGTGGTACGCAGCGAGGCTGGGGTCGGACGTCAGTGGGTCAAGCGCTGAGAGGGCGGCTTCGGGACCTTGGCTCTGCCCGATCGCGACCGCCCGGTTGAGGGCGACGACGGGTGACGGCCACCGCTGGTACAGCAGGTCGTAGAGAGCGACGAGACGGGGCCAGTCGGTGTCCGGCCCGGCTGGTGATGTGGCGTGGACGGTGGCGATCGCGGCCATGATCGCGAAACGGTCCACTGGGCCGTGCCCGGCTGACTCAGTTAGCAGTGTCAGCGCCTCCGCAATCAAGGCATGGTTCCACTGGTCCCGGTCTTGGTCTTCCAGCAGGATGAGCTCGCCGGTCGGGGTGAGGCGGGCGCCTCGGCGCGAGTCGGTCAGCAGGAGTAGCGCCAGCAGGGCGGTGGCCTCCCGGTCCCGTGGCATCAGCTCGTGCAGCATCCGGGCGACGGACAGGCTGCGGTCCATCAGGTCGGCGCGGATGAGCGAGTGGCCCGAGTGAGCCACGTGACCGGCGGCGTACAGCAGGTGGACGGTGTCAAGAACCGAGGGCAGGCGTTGCGGAAGCTCGTCCTGGGTGGGTGTGCGGTAGGCGATGCCAGCCGCGGCGATCCGCTTCTTGGTGCGGGTGATCCGTGCCTGCATGGTGCTCTCCCGGACCAGGAACACTCCGGCGACCTCCACGGTGGTCATGCCACAGACCATGCGCAGGGTCAGCGCGGTCCGCGCCTCCGGAGCCAACGCGGGGTGGCAGCAGGTGAACACCAGACGGAGCCGGTCATCGGGCCACCGGTCCACGTCGGTGCGCTCAAACCCGTCGCCGGTCGAGGGGGACTCGTCGGCGACGTCGAGCAGCAGGAGGGGCAGCTTCCGTGACAGGGTTCCCGCCCGACGGCGCGCCTGGAGCGCTTGGCGGACGGCGACCGTGGTCAACCAGCCGCCGGGCCGGTCGGGGATCCCATCCCGGGTCCAGCTAACCAGGGCCTGGGCGAACGCGTCCTGCACGCAGTCCTCGGCGAGGTCGAAATCCCGGGTCACCCGGATGACCGTCGACAGGACCCGTGCCCACTCCACCCGGTAGGCCTCGGAGACAGCGTCCGCGACAGTTCCGCCGGAACCTGACCGGGAACTTGACCGGGAGCTGGTCTCACGGTCAAAGCTCATCGCAGCTCATCAGTCCAGATCGGTCGGACCTCTACCCCGCCCCAGGGCGCCGGCACGTCGGCGGCGAGGGAGATCGCGCCGTCCAGGTCGGGTGCGTCGACGAGGTACAGCCCGCCCAGGACTTCCTTGGTCTCGGTGAACACCCCGTCGGTCACGACGAGCTCTCCGCCGTCGGTGCGTCGCACGCTCGTTGCCGCGTAGCCGGGACGAAGCCGGTAGCTGGTGATGACCTGGTCCTGGTGAGTGCGAACGAAACGGTCGTGGTCGCGCATGATCGCGTCCACCACTTCGGTCCCGGACTCGGCCACCGCTGCCTCGTCGTCGTAGATCAAGATCACGTACTGCGCCATCCGCCTGCTCCTCCCCTTCTTCAACGTCTCGGCTGCTGCCCGGTCTCATCGACCCCTCGGGAATCACGATGCGCAGACGACGGGCAGATCGACACGACGGATCGGATCTGCTCTGTTTGTGTTGTCGATCTTGGACCATCTCGATCAACGAGTCACTATGAGCCACCCCCCTGCGAGGGGTGAGGCGACGACCTGCTCGCCACGCTTGTGCCGCACCACCTCGAGGAGGCTGCCTTGCCGCACCATCTGCCCACCGACGTCCTCCAGGTCGAGGGGCTGCCCGCGGTCGTCTCTCGCCCCCGCTGGCAGGCCGACCTCGACGATCTCCTGGTTCGCGAGAAGGCCCACACCCGCGAAGCCGACGCGATCGCTGCCGCCCGCCGACGGCTGCCCATGGTCACCGTCCCCCGCGACGCCACCGTCGACGGCGTCGACGGGCCAACCAGCATCCTGGAGGTGTTCCAGGGACGTCGGGTCCTCGTCGCCTACTTCCACATGTGGCACGACGGACGTCCCTGGCCTCAGCAGTGCGAAGGCTGCACCTTCGTCGCCTCCCAGACGCAGCGGCCTGAGTACCTGCACTCCCGAAGCATCACGTTGGCCGTCTTCTGCCAAGGGTCCTACCAGGAGAGTCGGCCCTACGCGGACTTCCTGGAGTACAAGACACCCTGGTACTCGGCGCGAAAGTCGCCAGCGCTGACCGCGGGGCGTGACTTTGGGTTCTACGCCTGCTATGTCCACGACGACGCCGGCAACGTCTTTGAGACGTACTGGACCACTGACCGGGGCACGGAGTCGACCCTCTGGAGTTACGCCGTGATGGACATGACCGTATTCGGGCGACAGGAGACGTGGCAGGACGCCCCAGCCGGGTGGCCTCGCCTCGACCCCGCCGTCCACCCGTGGCGAGTCGACGGGCGACCCACCGCGCAATGGGCCGTGACTGACGCCGCTGCCCGCCGCTAGTGGTCGCCATCCCCGACTTTCACGGTGACCGAGTCCGCCATGATCCGTCCCCGCAGACCCCGCAGACCCCGCAGACTCAAACACCTCACAGGAGCAATCGACGATGGACATGCGACTGGAACTCGTTCCCCTTCCCACCGCCGACGTCGACCGGAGCACAGCGTTCTACGTCGACCGGTTGGGGTTCCACCTCGACCACGACGTGCAGCCCGGCAACGGTATGCGCGTCGTCCAGTTGACCCCCCCAGGCTCGGCGTGCTCAATCGTCATCGGCGTCAGCGACCCTGACGCTCCACCCGTCCTCAACCTGCACCTCGTCGTCGACGACATCGCCCACGCCCGCGAACGCCTCGCCAGCCGAGGCGTCGACATCTCTCCCGTCAACGACATGGGCGGAGTCAAATACGCGTACTTCAGCGACCCGGACGCCAACACGTGGGCCCTCCAGCAAATCCCACGCTGACCCCGGAAAGGGACCCAACACCATGAACGACACCACGACGACCGCGGCCATCGACCCCGATCGGGCGGCCCCACTCACACGCGTCACCCGGGGCTGCGCGGCCACCCCGGCCCGGCTGTCTCGGGCGCACACCGACCTGGAGCCGTCCGTTCGATGGGCTGACGTAGACCGCGGCCGCGCAAAGCTGCCCACCCTACTCGCCGCGGGGGAGATCCCCGAGACCGTCAAGGCAGCGCAGGCATGACCCTGCCCACAGGCCCGGCCGAGCGTCATCGAGCGGTGACCGCCGGATTCAGCGCTCGGGTGCGAGGCGCGTCCCACTGGGACGCGCCGGCGCCGGTGGCCGGCTGGCTCGCCCGGGACGTGGTCACTCACCTGCTCGAGTGGTTTCCGGACTTCCTGCGAAGCGCCACCGGCCTGGTGCTCGAGCAGGGCCCGGCACCGCAGGATGACCTGGTCACCGCCTGGCAGACCCACGCCGACGCAGTGCAGCGGCTGCTCGACGGGCGGGAGGCGGCCACCCCCTTCCGGCACCCGATGGTCGGCGAGATGCCGCTGCCGGACGCGGTCGACCGGTTCTACACCTCGGACGTCTTCATGCACACCTGGGACCTGGCTCGTGCCACGGGGCAGGACGAGCGGCTCGATCCGCAGACCTGCGCCGACCTGCTCGACGAGATGACGCCTATTGAGGAGCTGATGCGGTCCTCGGGGCAATACGGGCCACGGGTGCAGGTACCTGACGACTCCGACGCACAGACCCGTCTACTCGCCTTCATCGGTCGCGACCCGCTGCGCGACAGGGAATGACGCACCCGTTGTCGACACCCGTAGCGGCCAGCGGGGCACAGGACGACAATGAAACGGTTAGGGAACGTTGTCACACCTGTGTCAAAAGCCACCTAATCATCCCTCGCGGCGAAGAACCTAGACCCCCGGCGTCACCCATTGTCGAGAGAGGACAAAAGGTTAGGCATGCGCGACTCTCGACACGATCGACCTGCGGAAAGACAGGACGTTTGTGTCTGGCGGCTGCGGTCTCCTTTCGCCGCTTGTGACGCGGTTCGAAGTGGCCTTCGACGCAGCCTGAGCGTCAGCTGCGTACCCGGCCGTTGGCCGTTCGGTGAGGTGTGTGCTCAGTGGGGAGTACGTGCGGCGTCACCCACGTGGAACATGGCCGCGATGGTTGCGACGTCGTCAGGCCTTCCCGGCTCGGCTGTCACCAGGAGGACTGGCCCATCAGGGTGGTCGTTGACCGTCCAGGTGACGAAGCCGCAACACTCCTGCCCAGCCGCTGCGAGAGAGACCAGCTCGGCCCGTGCTCCCGACACCGGCGCAAACCGGACCTCGAGCGTTCCGCCGTCGCGGGAGGCGCGGGGTTTGGCAAGATCGGCGAGCGCTTGCCAGCGGCGCATCCGAGTGGGTCCGTCGTCGCCATCCAGTGAGCAGGCGATGGGGAAGTGCTCCCGCTCCGGAAGTCCCAAGGTACTCATAGCTTTCATCCCACCTCGGCGACGTCCGAAGATCAAGCCCCCGCCGCACGCCGATCACCTGACGGCTCGAGGAACGCGGCCGCCCTAGCTGCACCAAGGTCATGCGGCGGGACACCGTGCCCGACACGGCCACTTGAAATCGGCGCGCATTAGTTGGCACGAGAAGTGTTCGCGGCAGAAACTTCCAGAAGCGGACGACCCAACCACCCACTGCAGTTGGAGCACGCTCGTGGCGAGAAGACGCAGCCGTTCACAGCAGTGGTTGTCACGGGACTGATCGCACACCGGCTGTTGAGTCTCTCGGGGTGTGCAGGATTGCGGTGAGGATCAGGTCGAGGGTTTCGACGAGGTGTCCTTGTGTGGGGTTGACGTCGGCACTGATCGCGTGCTGGGCGAGCCCGTCGACGGCTGCCAGCAACGCTGCGGCGGCACGTGAAGATCGGTAGGAGTCGGCGGGCAGTGTCCATGCGGCGCCGATCGCGATTGCGATCGACCGGCGGACCTCGTCGAGCACGGTGCGCTGCAGGGCCGCGATCGCCGGGGTGGTGGCCGCCTTGGCCGCGAAGGCGAGTTGAATACGCGCCTCCTGGCGCCTGCGGTCGTCGAGCGGGAGGAGCTCGTGCAGGACCGTGGTGAGGTTCGCCTGCAGGTCGCCGCCGAGGGGGATGGCTCCCACGCGGGCCGTGATGCGCTCCACGACCTCAGCGAAGGCCGCCGAGACCATGGTGTCCTTGGTCGGGAAGTAGTACTGCACCGTTCCGATGGCTACCCCCGCCGCAGCGGCGACTTCGCGGATCGTGGCTTTCTCCAGGCCGCGTTCAGCCACGATCTCGAGCAACGCTTCGAGGATGCTGTCGAACTGACCGGTCGGGGTTGACAACGCGTCCATACCGAGGAACATACATCCGTATGACGTCCTCATACAAACGTATGACTCTCCCTCCGGGTTACCTGATGGGCACTGCGACTGCGCTTGCTGTCGCCTGGGCGCCGTACGTCGTCTTCCCCGGCGGTGGCCTTCTGGCGCCCGGTGCGCAGACCGTGATCTTTCTCGGGCTGGGGGTGTTGACCGCCCGCAGCCGGCGACTGAAAATCCTCCTCGTCCGCGGGGCGCAGCGCTGGGTGATCAACCCGGCGGTGCGATCCCTGTTCGCGGTCGGCCTCAACCCGTTGGGGCTGGTGATCCTCGAGACTCGTGGTCGGGTGTCCGGGCGGCCTCGGCGCACACCGGTCGGTGACGGCCGGGCGGGTGACACGCTGTGGATCATCGCCGAGCACGGATCGAGCGCGAACTACGTGCGCAACATCTGTCACGACCCGCGGGTGCGTGTCCGGATCCGCCAAGGCCTGTGCTACCGATGGGTGGCCGGTGTCGCGACCGTTCTGCCTGACGACGATCCGCTGGCGCGTCAGCGGCGCATCGCCCGCTGGCATCCGTTGAGGGCGTTCAACGCCATGAACGTCCGACTATTGGGCGCTGACCTGCTCACCGTCCGGATCGACCTCGCAGTGTCGAGGCGTGGTCTCGCTACTCCTGCTGCGACCGATCCGACACGAGCAGTGACGCCGGACACCGAGTCGGGCCCAGCACTGCCGCGAGCGGCAGCGGTCGCCGGTTGAGCCGACGTTCAGATAGAAGAGGTGGATGGCTGCCCAGCAGGTGGTCCACGAGGTGCCCCGGGAGGCGATCAGGTCGCTCGCATCCACCTCACGAGCCGACGCTTTCCGGGGATGGGGACTTCCTCATCAGCGCACCTGGAACTCTGCGGGATGGTTGGACCGACCGGTGAGGAGATGCTGATGGAGGACCGAATCGGGCGGGTCCGCGCCGGGATCGGGCAGGTGCGGCATGAACTCTTGGACGCCGAGCGACGGGGGTGGAGATGGGCGACCACCGAGGTGGTTCTTGTGGCCCTGGTCCTGCTCGCGTTCACTCGCCTGCAGGCCTTGGCGGGCACCGACGTGGCGGGGGCGACCGCCAATGCTCGCGCGCTGCAGTCCGTGGAGCGTGCGCTGCACCTGGACATCGAGCTCCGGTGGAATGCTCGGCTGGTCGGGCACGAAAGGCTGATCCCGCCGGCTGTGCTGTTCTACCGCCTGTACTACGCCGTCCCGGCCGTCGTACTGGTCTGGCTCTTCCTGCGAGACGCGGTGGTCTACCTCAAGGTCCGGCGTGCCCTCATCGCGATGGCCGCTCTGGCCCTGCTGGTGTACTGGGCGCTGCCGATGTCGCCGCCGCGGTTCGCGTTGCCGGGGGTGGTGGACATCGTCGCCGTGCACGACATACTGCCTGGTCAACCCTCGCGAGACCTGGCCAGCGGTGCCAACCTGTACTCGGCGATGCCGAGCCTGCACGTGGGCTGGTCGGCGTTGTGCGCCTACGCCGTGTGGTCCGCCCTTCGAGGCTCACACCCCCGAGCCGCGCTCCTCGCCTGGTTGTTCCCACTGGCCATGGTCCTCGACGTGCTCACGATCGGAGCCCACTACGTCCTGGACGTCGTCGGCAGCGCCGTACTCCTCCTCACCTCCATCGCCGTCGCGAGGCTGTGGGCTCGCCTCGTCGATCGCCGCTCATCGAGCCAGGACAGCTGAGGGCCCGTCGAACCCCACGACGAAGCCGACACCCACCGGCGACCGCACCGAGGCATCTTGGACGACGGTCGACGTCACACCCCCTTCGAGCTCAGTTCACCCAGCGTGGCCCCACAGGGAGTGGCTGGATGAAAGCCGGCCACAGCCGGCGGACCTCGCCGGCGCACGAGACGCTGAGGTCCGGATGTGGGCCGGGCCGCGGCTGAGCGCTACGCTTCACGGGTAAGGCGCTCGGGGTGTTGATTGACATGTGGGGCTCTTCATTCTTGTGGCGCCGCACCTTGTTCTTTGCGGTAGCGGTCTCGACGGCGGTTGTCCTGCGTCGCCGACCAGCGAACGCCCGACTGGGCGGCCGCCGGTGGTCATCCTGGCTGGATGGTGATGTTGCCGGTCCCGCTGGTTGCTTTGACCTGGTGAGTCGAGGTGCTGTCCTGTTGGACGGTGACGTGCGTGACCCCCCGATCCGGAGCGGGTCTCGACGGTGTACGCCTGGTCGGCTGGCAGTCGCACGTCGATGTCGCCGGAGTCGGACTCGCTGGTCAGTTGCGTGGGTGCCATCTGGAGTCGCAGGTCGATCCTGCCGCCGGTGGTGGCGTACGCGAAGACAGTCGTGGCCGACAGTTCGGTTTCGACGGTTCCGGTCGCCGTTTGCAGGACGACGGAACTGAAGTCGCCGTCCGCGTCGATGGTGCCGGAGAAGGTGGTGGCCCCGATCCTGACGCCGGCGGGCACACGGACTTCATAGCTGATGCCGGAGGTCTCGCTGTCGTCGGTTTGGTCATCGATGATGAGCGTGTTGCCGTCCGAGAACTCGAGGGGCGCCAGGTCGCTGCCCACTCTGAGACGGCCTCGGCGGATCACCTGCACGGTCCCTCGAGCGCCGCTTGCGTGGATGGTGATGTCACCTCTGCCTGACTCGACGATTACTGCCGCGACCTGGTGCGTGATGGTCTCGCGTGCTTCGACTTGATGCGTTACCGACGCGTAGATCATGGTGCCGCCGCCGACCAGGACCATCAGCCCAGTCAACACCGCAGGTCCCGGGCGAGTACCCCGCGGCCCGCCCGGCACTGAAGGTTCGGACACGTTCGTGAGACACCGACCACTCCCCAGGGGTCGCGCTCCAGTCAGGGCCCAGGGCCGCTGACTGCGAGAACCTACGGGCGCGCGCGCCGGGTGTTGGCGCCGCGGAGATTCACCTGCGACCTGAAGCAGCTCCGGGCGGAAGGCGGTCCGACTTCGCTCCACGGGGGGAGGCTGCCGCGGCCACGCGAAGGAGCGCGCCCTATCCAATCGCTCAGCCTCCGGATCGGTGCGTTGACAGCGACACCGAACACGGCGATTCTGATCAAACCCTGGGGAGGGGAGGCGTACCGTGACACGTTCTGTTAGTTGGGATTCCGGAGACCAGATTCCTGGGACTCCCTTCCGACACCTCATCAAGGCCGCGGACACCGGCGACCGGTTCTCCGCTCAGTCGGCCACTATTCCGCCCGGGCTGCTGGTCTTTCCACACTCGCACGTACATGAGGACGAGTTCACCTTCGTCTTCCGAGGGCGCATCGGCGGTCGGGTTGGTGAACAAGATATCGAGGTCGACGAGGGCGGCTTCCTCTTCAAGCCGCGCGGCGTCGTCCACGCCATGTGGAACGCCACTGACCTCGATGCCATCGTTTTGGAGTTCATCAGCCCAGCAGGTTTCGAAGGCTTCTTCGAGGCCATGGGATCCCTCTCTGGTGACGCGGGCCCAGCCGAGATCATGAAGATCGCTGATCGCTACGGTCAAACCCCGCACCCCGAGCTGGTCGCGGAACTGTCCCAGTTGTACGGGGTAAGTCCGTAGCCACGTCACGGAGCGGAAACGCCCAACCCGAGGCCGCCGCGCACGTGACAGCCCTCCAAGCAGCACAGGGCCGGGCCACCGACTAGCGCGTCACACGCCTCGGGACAGGCGTCATCCCACGCGCGACTCTCGTCATGTGGGGACGTTCGTCTGTCCGCTTGCCCGGGTGGTCGGGCAAGGGATGAATCCGGGGCGCCCCTCTCGTGCAGTTGCCCACGTGCACTAGCGGCGGCCGTACAACGCGTCTCGGCTGACGTCGCTCGCAAGAGTGCTTAGGAGCAGGGCGGCCACTCACCGAGCTGAACCGACGCTACCGTCCTGCACGGGGGATCACCCAGCCCGGCTATCTTCCTCGTCGCCATTCGCATTTATAACGTGAATGCGAGGCTCGCCCGGGATGCATAACGTTAGCTAATTTCTAACTATAACTGCCCAGATTTCAGTTTTGGATGCTTCTCGACAACAAAGAACTAGAAACTCGGAGCCATGTTGGTGAACCGGCTGTAGTGACCCTGGAACGCGAGCACGATCGTGTCGGTTGGCCCGTTGCGATGTTTGGCCACGATCAGGTCGGCCTCGCCTGCCCGGGGGCTTTCCCGTTCGTAAGCCTCTTCGCGGTGTAACAAGATGACCATGTCGGCATCCTGTTCGATGCTTCCCGACTCGCGAAGATCGGACATCTGCGGCTTCTTGTCGGTGCGCTGCTCCGGACCTCGGTTGAGCTGCGAGATCGCGACCACTGGAACCTCGAGCTCCTTGGCCAGCAGCTTGAGCGCGCGGGAGAACTCCGACACCTCCTGCTGCCGGGACTCGACCCGCTTGCCGGAGGACATCAGCTGCAGGTAGTCGATGACCACGAGCTTGAGGTTGTGACGCTGCTTGAGCCGGCGGCACTTGGCTCGGATCTCCATGAGGTTCATGTTCGGCGAGTCGTCGATGAACAGCGGTGCGTCGGACACCCTTCCCATCGTCGACGCTAGCCGCGTCCAGTCCTCCTCGCGCATCGTCCCTTTGCGCATGTGCTGCAGCTGGATCCCCGCCTCGGCCGAGAGCAGTCGCATGGTGATCTCGGTCTTGCTCATCTCCAGCGAGAAGATCACCGATGCGAGGTTGTGCTTGATCGAAGCGCTCCGGACGATGTCGAGACCCAGGGTCGATTTGCCGATCGCAGGCCTCGCCGCCACGACGATCATCTGGCCGGGATGTAAACCGTTGGTCAGCTGGTCGAGATCGGTGAAACCCGTTGGTACGCCGGTCATCTCACCGGACTTGCCGGACGCGACCTCGATCTCGTCGACCGTCATCTCGAGGATGTCGCCGAGCACGTGGTAGTCCTCGCCACCGCGCTTGTCGGCGACCGCATAAACCTCGGCCTGCGCCGCGTTGACGATGTCCTCGACGTCACCCCCGCCTTGGGCGTAGCCCATCTGGACGATCTTGGTGCCCGCCTCGACCAGCCGCCGCAGCACGGCGCGCTCGACCACGATCTGCGCGTAGTAGCCGGCGTTGGCGGCCGTCGGCACCGACGAGATGAGCTGGTGGAGGTATGCCTGGCCACCGACGCGGGTCAGGTCACCGCGCTTGGTCAGCTCGTCGGAGACGGTAACGGCATCGGCCGGCTCGCCCCGGCCGTAGAGAGACAGGATTGCCTCGAAGATCCCCTCGTGGGCCGGGCGGTAGAAGTCGACCGACCGCAGCACCTCGACGCAGTCGGCGATCGCATCCTTGGACAGCAACATGCCGCCCAGAACGGACTGCTCGGCATGCAGGTCCTGCGGCGGCAGGCGGTCGTCACCCGGCTGGCGGGTCGCCCCCGGGAACAGCTCCTGGATCGTCACGCTGCACTCACCTGCTGCCGCCCATCGCTCACCCTGCGCGCCTGCCATCTCTCGAACTGGTGTTCCAACTCATGACAGCATCGACCGCCGACAGTGCTGCTCCCGAGGTGTCGAACGTCCGTCGGGACGGCACCGCGAGGCCTCTGTCGTGAGCACGCCCGGATGGTCCGGACCGTCCTGGGGCTGTGTCTGGTCACGTTAGGGGTGGGGCCGGACCCGAGACAACCGCCGTCTGTGGACGAGGTGTGCACAACCCTGTGCACCACGCCGCGCCAGGATGGGGACAACCTGGGGACGAGTCATGAATCCTCCACTCGTCAGCCCGCCCGTTCGTGCCTGGCGACGTGCGCCGACGATCGTCCGAGCCCTGTGGACAGAAGAAAGTCCCGACAATCTCGAATTGGTCTCGACGCCTTGCTGCCACCACCCGGCATACCCTCGTGTGCATGTGCAGGAACATCCGACAGCTCCACAACTTCGCCCCCGCCGCGACGACCGACGAGGTCCGCGCAGCGGCGCTTCAGTACGTCCGCAAGGTCTCCGGATCCACGCGGCCGTCGGGCGCCAACCAGCAGGCGTTCGACGAGGCGGTCGAGGAGATCGCGCACGTCACCCAGCACCTGCTGGACCACCTCACGACCAGCGCGCCGCCCAAGGACCGGGACGTCGAGGCCGCCAGGGCCCGGGCCCGGGCTGCGGTTCGCTACGCCTGAGCCCGAGCTTGCGCAGAGCTGAGGACCCGGTGAGCACACACCCGGACCTCGTCGACGCGGTCCGGACCACCCTCGCGGCCCACGCCGACCCCCACCGGGCGATCGGTCAACAGCAGTACATGAAGTCCCAGCTGCCCTACCGCGGCCTCACGACCCCCGAGCTGCGCGCCGTCCTGCGGCCGGTGCTCGCCGACGACACGCTCGCCTTGCGAAGTCGTCAGGAGTGGGAGACCACCATCCGGACGTTGTGGGACGAGGCCGCATACCGCGAGGAGTGGTATGCCGCGTTGACCCTCGCCCGGCACCCGCGCTACCGCGCCTGGCGCGACGGCGACGCCATGGAGCTATGGAGGTACCTCGTCGTGACCGGGGGCTGGTGGGACGTCGTCGACGACATCGCCACGCACCTGGTCCGCGAGCAGCTGGTGGCCCAGCCCGAGACCGAGCCGAACCGGCTGCGCGAGTGGGCCGTGGACCCCAACCTGTGGGTGCGGCGTACCGCCATCATCTGCCAGACCGGGTTGCGCGAACGGCTCGACCGGGCGCTGCTCGTCGATGCCATCGAGGCGAACCTCGTCGGGGAGCACAGCCGAGACTTCTTCATCCGCAAGGCGATCGGCTGGGCACTGCGTGACCATGCGGGGGTCGCACCGGACTGGGTGCGCTCCTTCGTCGGCGCCCACGGCGCCCAGCTCTCTGGTGTGTCCCGGAGGGAGGCGATGCGGCACCTCGCACCCGCCTGACCAGGTATTCGCTCAGCCGGGCAGCCACTCCAGCAGCTTGACCGACACCTCGGGCCGGCCGAAGTACGAGCCGTGGTCGACCCCCTGACTGGTCGTGAACACCAGGGGGTCCGCGATCGGGAACCCGGTCGCGCCCTCGACCTCGAACACCCCGTTCGTCGGGACGACCAGGTCGTTGCCCGTGGAGCCGAAGACGAAGTCGGTGCCCCTGTTCCGCGCGATCCTGGCCAGGGCCGCGCCCGACGGCGGCTCGTAGTTCGACGCGATCGCCCGGTAGGTCGCGCTCGACCCGGGCGTGACGTTGAACTGTGTGAGGTAGTCGCCCTGCGGGTTCATCGACATCACTCCTTCAAGCCCCCCGTATGCGCCGACGGACAGCTGCTTGAGGATCGCCAGGACCAGGCCGACGACGTCGGTGACGCCGGCGTCCGGGATGAACTGGGCCAGGTCGGTGATCCGGTCGAGCAGCTGCGAGAGGTGCTCCTTGTCGGCGAGCGCCGTACCGGCGTTGGGAGTCCCGACCATGACCAGCGTGCGGACCGAGATCTGCTTGTCCAGACCGAGGGCGGCCGCCTTCTCCGCGAGGACGCGCCCGACCAGCCCGCCCCGCGAGTGGCTGACGATGTCCAGGATCAGCGGACCAGGCCCACTCTGGTCGGCCAGTGCCACGAGCTGGGACCTGAGGAAGTCCACGTTTGCGTCAGGGGTGACCGAGATCGTGAAGTGGTCGAGCGCGAAAATCCTTCCGCCATAACGCTTCGACAGTTCGGCAAGGGTTTCCTTCGGCAGCTGGTCGAACGCCGTGTTCGACTGAGCCGTGGTGCCGTGGATGAACAGCAGGGAGGGGCCGCCCTCGACCTTGACCCAGTCCGGAGCGGCGAACGCGGCGACGTCGGCGCGCTGGAAGTCGTCCACCCCGAACCAGCGCACCTGGTTGCGGCGGTGCTTGTCCTCCCAGCGGCGGGCGAAGAAGTCCCCGACCTTCTGCAGCACCGGGTCGATGAGCGGGAAGACGAGGACCTTGAACAGCTTGGTCCCGACCGCCCCGAGGATCCCGCGCTGGCCGGCCCCGTCGGCAGAGGGCTCGGCGAGGATGACCTCGCGGGGCAGGTGATAGGTACGTCGCTCGCCACCTCGGGTCGCGACCTGGTCGGGAGGCACGTCGTCCGGCAGGTGCCAGGACAGCGAACCGTCTTCTGCGGCATACAGGATGAGCTGACCGTTGCCCTCCCCCGGCGCGGGGACCTCCAGGGTGATATCTGCTCCGCCGCCGGCTCCGCGCGTCCCGCCACTCGCGTCCAGCTCGCTGTGCTGAGAGATCTCGACGGTCAGCTGCTCGGTGACCCCGGAATCGTCCAGCGCCTGGCGGAACTGCTCGCTGGAGTCCTCGGCGCCGCGCATCCCGTCGGTGCCGGCGGCGTACACCTCGACGCGGCCGGCAAGTCCGGGCGTCGTGATGACGACGTCGCCGAGGTAGACCGAGAGGCCCTCCGGGCGCAGGTCCTCTGCCATGGGCTGTTCCTGTCTGTGTGGTGGTGCGGGACGGTTGTGAGCCGCTGCGGGAGGGTCCAGGTTCAGGGGCGGACGAGGTGGAGCCGCGGGTGCCCGAACACCTGGAAGGCAACCAACGTCGCGCTGACCCCCTCGACCTGGTTGCGTGCACCGGCCTCGGTGTAACGGGCGCGCACCGCGCGCACGGCCTCCGCGGCCGACACCGGTTCTCGCTGGTCCGTGGCGTCGGCGGTGTCCGGCGGGGTCCACGTTGCGGCGTAGAACTCGCGGGCGATCTGGGCGGCGATGGCGTCGTCGACGTTCCACAGCGGCGCCACCACAGCAGACGCACCGATCCTCAGCAACGTCGAGGCGAACCCGCCGTAGTCGCCGAGCACCTCCTTGCCAGAACCGACCTGACAGGCGTTGAGGAACACGAAGGGACCCGCCGCGAGGGTGCCGTTCTCGACCTCGGCCGGGGTGAAGAACTGCCACTGCTTGGTCAGCTGACCCTGGGCGTCGGTCCCGAGCAGGACGAGCCCCTCCTGGTCGCCCTGGGCGTCGAAGCTCCCGTGCAGCGCTACGTGCAGCACGTCGGCGGGCGGCGTGCCGCGCAGCACGTCGATGACGTCCCAGAGAGCCGGACGGACCGTGACCGCGGGTGGGGCGAACAGTGCGCCGATCTCGGCCGCCTCCTGCATGGCGTGCTCCAACCGGCCCCAGCCTTGGATGCCGGTGTAGTCGGCCGTGAGGACGGCCGCACTGCGCACGGTGACCCGGGTGCGCGGCGTCGGGCGGGGCTTGTGCTCGGTGAGCGGCCAGCGACCGATCGCGGCGTGGGCGCCGAAGAAGGCCGATACCCCACCCCAGGCGGTCGTCAGCGGCTCGCGGAACGACGCCAGCTCCCACGGCAGGGCGACCTCCTCGGTGAGCAGCAGGATGGCCGGTGCGCTGGTCTGCGTCGGGTCGTCGACGACCTGGTGGATGACCGAGCGGATGGACGCGGGGACCGCGTCGCCGATCTGCCGCGCCGCCCCAGCGAGCTTGGAGTAGTCGCTGCCGACGCCCTTGGAGAACATCACGTCTCGTCTGAGGTCGGCGACGAAGCTCTGCAGGTCGGTGCCCAGGGACGCCGTCCGCGGCAGGTCCGGCACCGTCACGCCGGAGGCGGCAGGCAGCGCGGTCCAGACGAACTCCCCGGTCGACGGCCCGTCACCCGCGCAGACCGACAGGATCAAGTCCGGCAGATCCTCGCCGAGCAACGGTGTGAGGTCGAGCAGCTCGCTCTCCCGGGTCTCAGGGACGGGAGCAGTGGCAACGTCCCGGGGGTCGCCGACCACGACGAACGAGCGCCAGGCGATGCCCACCAGCTGACCGTCGCGCAGGTAGTGCACCCCGATCCTCCGCTCGGCGGGCAGCCGCTCGTCCTCGCGGTCCAGGGCGTCGAAGCCGACGGTCGCGCTCGGGTAAGGGTCGGCGTCGGACGCGACGACGCTCAGGCGCGTCGGCCCCCGAGGGACCAACGAGCTCGGGTCGAAGACCAGTACCAGCTCGAGGGTCGTCTCCGCCCCCGTGGGCAGCTGCATCGCTCCCGTCGCAGTGAGGCGGAAGTCCCGCCGCCGGCCGAGACCGACCACCACGTCGAACGACTCCCCCAGCACGACGACCTCGGGGCGGTCAGCACGGCGAGACTCGACATCGATACGCGGGTATGCCTGTCGGGTCACGTCGGTCGGCTTCTTCGCGTCGGTCGGCTTCTTCGCGTCGGTCGGCTTCGTCGCGTCGGTCGGCTTCGTCGCGCTGGTTGGGGTCGGGGACCCAGGCGCATTCGCCGATGACTCTCGTTCCGTCGGCCCGACTGCGAGGTGTCCCCCTCGCCAGGTGGTCCACCAGGACGACGGACGCATCGGCCGGGGGGGCGGCGGCGCAGGAGAAGGCATGGGAGGGGTCACGGGGGCCTCAGGCGAAACGCCCTCGCGGGCGGCGAGCAGGTCGGCGGTGCGACGAAGCAGGTCGACGGCGACTGGCGCAGCTGCGTGGCCGTGCAGAGCGTCGGCGACCCCGGCGACGACCCGCACCCGCAGCGCGAGCGCGAGTACCGCCGCCACAGCCTGCAGCTCATCATTCGACCGGGGAGCCGCCCCTACAAGCTCCACGATGTCGGCGACCGGAAACCGGCCGCGGACCAACGCCTGCGCGACCGAGGTGGCCGCGCCCAGCACCGCGACCCTGGCTTGCTCGGTGGGTTGGTCGAGCGCCGCGCGGATCATCCCCAGGACCAAAGACCCGGCAGCGTCGGACGGCAGAGCGGCCAGAGTCTGCCGGTCGGCGTCCTCGAGTCGAGCCTGCAGTCCCTCGGCCGGCCCGGACTGCAGAGCAGCCGCCAACGTGAGCGCCGCGTCCATCTGCGCCGGCGTGAACTGCAGCGCGGTGAGCTGTTGTGCCACCGAGGGAAGGTCACGCGCTCGCCTGGCGAACGCGATGACAGAGAACAGCATCTGCCCCGCCGGGTCCTCACGCGCGTTGATCCGCTCACCGAGCTCTCGCGACTCGTCAGACGACATGCCCAACGTGGCGGTCGCAGCGGTCGCGGCCCGGGTCAGGGCAGGGTCGGAGAGCGCGACGACCTCGTCGGCCAGCGCGCACCACCCGTCCACACCCGGCATCCGCCCCACGTCCTCAGGGAGAGCCAACGGCAAACGGTGATACCGGGGACGAGACGCGCCCCCATCTCGTCGGTGTCACCAGCCCGCTGGCGGCTCCATCTTGGAGCATGGCGACGGCCTGGCGAAAGGGTCTGCCGGCACCACCGTCAGCCGGGCCGACGACGGTCGAGTGTCAGGGATGTCCGAAAATGACCTGAAAGTGCCCGGTGTTCGGCGGTATCATCACGCGATCTCGCGGCTCCAATCGGGAACCACCGGACGTTGCGAAAGGGCCGCTATGGCCGCCAGAACTTACGAGAACTTCGACCTCCTCATCGAAGCACAAGAGGCGGGGTCATTCCGGGCGCGCGTCGTCGGCTGCCCTGCGGGGACCTGGCCCACCGCGAGGTTCCAGCTGCCGTTCGACCCTATCCAGCTCGAGAACCTGCTGCTGAAGATCGACCCCGGCCGCAGCGGCACCCGGCGGGCCAGCTCGGACCCGCGCGTCGAGGCCTCGATGGCCCTCGGCGGGCCGCTGTTCGAGGCGGTGTTCTCCGAGGACCTGATGCTCGCCTGGTCCAAGTCACAGGACCTCGCGCGTGAGCACGGCCACGGACTGCGGCTTCGGCTGCGGCTGACGGAGGCACCCTCGATCGCCGGCCTGCCGTGGGAGCTGCTCTACGACCGGCGCAGCAACTCCTACATCGCCCAGTCCGAACGCACCCCCGTCGTGCGCTATCTCGAGGTCCCGCAGCCGCCCCGGCCACTGCCGGTGGACGGCGCGTTGAAGATCCTCGTCGTCATCTCGTCCCCCACCGACCTTCCCGAGCTCGACGTCGAGGCCGAGTGGAACCGGGTCCACGACGCGCTCGCGGCCAAGGTCGAACAGGGCACGGTGCAGATCGACCGGCTGCCCGCTCCCACGGTCGCCGCACTCGCGAGCTGGTTGCGGACCCACGACGTGCACATCCTGCACTTCATCGGCCACGGCGACTACGACGAACGGATCCAGGACGGCGTCGTCTACTTCTGCGACCGTTATGGGCGTGGCGTCAAGGTGCCGCCCGGTGTGCTGGGCCCCTACCTGCGCGACCACGACCCGCTGCGTCTGGTGCTGCTCAACGCCTGTCAGTCCGCCCGCGTCGACGCCGTGGACCCGTTCAGCGGCATGGCGCAAGGCCTGGTGCAGCAGGACTGCACGGCGGTCGTGGCAATGCAGTTCCCGATCAGCGACGGAGCCGCGGTGGCGTTCACCGCCGAGTTCTACGGTGCGATCGCCGACGGCCTGCCGGTCGACCAGGCGGCGACGAGTGCGCGCAAGGCGCTGCTCGCCGACTATTCCACCGAGTGGGCCACGCCGGTGCTGTTCCTGCGCGCCCCGGACGGCCAGGTGTTCGCGAACATCGTCGCCCAACCCACGACGAGCACCCCAGTGGTCAAGGCCGTCAAACCTGTCACGCCGCCGCTGACTCCCGCCAAACCCGTTGCCAGTGCGCCGACCACGCCGACCACGCCGACAGCTCCGACAGCTCCGACAGCTCCGACTGCGCCGACTGAAGCCGGTCCGAGCAGCGGCGTGCAGCCCCTGCCCGAGCCGGCCCTGATGCCAAACCGTGGGACGACCCAGCCCACGTATGCAGTCGCGCCGCCTCCGTCACCAACCGTGACACGGACGGCTTCCACGCCCGCGCCCGCACCCCAGCCCACGAGACAGCCGGTGCTACCTGCATACCGGGTCGAGCAGGTGGGTCCGGCTCATGTCCCACCCCCAGCCGTCCCGCCCGGATCATACGGACCTTATGCGCCACAACGGTTCTCGGGCCCACCACCGAGGCGGAAGAGACACTGGGGGGCGATCATCGCAGTGACCGTGCTGGTCTTCGTCGGCGGGGTGGTGGCGCTCGGCTGGTACGGCTCGACGCTTCCCGACACCACCAACAACGGCCGGGGAGTCGCGAATGACGGGATCCGCAATGTGCACGACGCCGACACGACCACCCATTCCACGTTGACCGGACCGGCGATGTCTGCCGTCCACCTGACAACGCCTCCGTCCCTCGACGGCGACCCGAACGACTGGCCCACGAGCGCACCGGCGTCCACGAGTGACCGGCTTGTTGCCGGTGCGGCTGCAACCGTCAAAGGCATCTGGGCGTTGGGCTGGACGGACGACGACCTCTACGTGTTCGTCGACGTCACCGACAGCCAGCTCACCCAGACCCACGCCGGTGACACCACGCAGCTGTTCAAGGGTGACGGGGTCAGTTTCGAGTTCGGGACCCCCCTTCCCACCAACCGCAACGCCAGCCTCGAGCACGGCGACGCCCACGTCATGCTCGGCCCCAATGCCAACCCCACGCTCATCGGTGGGATGAACTTGCCCAAGGGAAGTGTGTTCGCGGGTGGCAGGAAGAACATCGCCGGGCTGAAGGGCGTCGCCGTGGCCACCGACCACGGATACCGCATCGAGGCCGCAATCCCCTGGACGACCCTGGGCTTCTCGCCGGTCACTGCGGGCGCGGAGATCGGGATGAACCTCAACGTCAGTGACGCCGTCCCCAGCGGGTCAGGCATGGGTGAGCTCCTCGACATGGTCAGCAACAACCCGGCCCGCTCCGGCAACGACGCAAAGACGCGCAGCCAGTGGGGGACGCTCACGCTGCTCGGCTGAGCCGGAGCACTCCGGCCTCACCGGAGCTCGTCTCGCTCCAGGGATGACCCGCCCCACTTGACTGGCTTCGACCTAGGCTCGCGGGCGTGGCAGCACCGATGAGGCGGGAGATCCTGCGCCTCGCCGTGCCCGCGTTCCTCGCGCTCGTCGCCGAGCCACTGTTCCTGCTCGCCGACTCGGCGATCGTCGGGCACCTCGGCACGGCCCAGCTCGCCGGGCTCGGGGTTGCGTCCTCGGTGTTGCTCACGGCCGCAGGGGTGTTCGTCTTTCTCGCCTATGGGACGACCAGTGTCGTCGCGAGACGGCTGGGCGCGGGAGACCTGCGCGGCGCCCTGGACGCCGGCCTGGACGGGCTGTGGCTCGCACTCGGCCTCGGCGCCCTTGTGGCGGTGGCGGTGGCGGTCACGGCACCAACGCTCTGCGGGGCGTTCGGCGCGTCGGCCGACGTCCAGGACCAAGCGGTGACCTACCTGCGAGCCTCGACCCCCGGCATACCAGGCATGCTCGTGGTGCTCGGCGCCACTGGTCTGCTGCGAGGGCTGCAGGACACGCGTACGCCGCTCGTCGTCTCCGTGGGCGGGTTCGGGCTCAACCTGGTGCTGAACTTCGTGCTGGTCTACGGAGTCGGACTCGGGATCGCGGGCTCGGCAATCGGGACGGTCATCGCGCAGACCCTGATGGCGGCGGCGTTGGTGACGGTAGTCCTGCGGACGTCGTTGCCCCTCGGTGCACATCTGCGTCCCCAGCCGGCAGGCGTCCTCGCGGCTGCGGTTGGCGGGTTCCCTTTGCTGGTGCGGACGTTGGCGCTACGGGGTGCCATCCTCGTGATGACCGGCGTGGCCGCGCGCTACGGCGACGTGACCCTCGCCGGGCACCAGATCGTGTCGACCGTGTGGAACCTGCTCGCCTTCGCTCTCGACGCGCTGGCCATCGCCGCACAGGCGATGACGGGCAAGGCGCTCGGGGCAGGGAACATCGCGCAGGCCAGGCAGGCGGCCACGACCGCGACGCGGTGGGGCGTGCTCGGCGGCCTCGGCTGTGCCGCGGTGTTGTTGCCGTTGGCCCCGGTGATCGGGCAGATCTTCACCCCGGATCAGGACGTGGTCCACGCGGCGGCCTGGGGGTTTGTGGTGGTCGCCCTGTTCCAGTGGCTGGCGGGGTACGTGTTCGTCCTCGACGGGGTACTGATGGGCGCCGGCGACACGACCTGGCTGGCGCTGGCGATGACCGTCGCGGCGGTCGTCTGGGTCCCCGTCGTCCTGGTGCTCAGCCGAGACGGTGCGCCACTGCCCGGGGGTTTCGGGAGCTCGCTCGCCGGGCTGTGGGTGTGGTTCGGCGGCGGCTTCATGGCGTTGCGGGCGGTCGGGCTCTGGTGGCGGTTCCGCAGCGACGCGTGGCTGGTGACGGGCGCGACCCGCTGACCGCACCTGTCGGCATACCCTGTCGGCCGTGCCGCTCGACATCCTGGTCCCCTACTGGGGCGACCCCGCGCTGATGCGCGAGACGGTCGAGAGCGTGCTGGCCCAGGACAACGGGGACTGGCGGCTCACGGTCGTCGACGACGCCTACCCGGACCCGAGTGTCACGGACTGGCTCGGGACGATCGACGACGAGCGGGTCCGGTCCGTCCGCAACGAGACCAACCTCGGCATCACCGCCAACTACCGGCAGTGCCTGTCGCTAGCGACCCAGGACCTGGTCGTCTTCCTCGGCTGCGACGACCTGCTGCTGCCCGGCTATGTCGACGTGATCCTCGACGCGCACCGAGCCTGGCCCGGAGCGGCGATGATCCAGCCAGGGGTCCGTGTCATCGATGAGACCGGAGCGACCCGGCCGGCTCTGGTGGACACGGTCAAGCAGCGCCTCCTCCAACCGCGGACACGGCAGCAGCCCGTGCTCCTGGCCGGCGAAGCCCTGGCGACATCGCTCCTGCTCGGCAACTGGCTCTACTGGCCGTCGCTGGCGTTCCGTCGAGAAGCGTTGCGCGACGTCAGTTTTCGTGAAGGACTGCCGATCATCCAGGACTTCGCGCTCGAGCTCGACCTGGTATGCCGGGACGCGTCTCTGGTGTTCGACCCGGCGGTCTGCTTCGTCTACCGACGACACTCGTCGAGCGCGTCCGCGACGACGCTGATGGACGGCACGCGGTTCGCCGACGAACGCACCTACTACGGGTTGGCCGCCGACCAGATGCGGGCGCGTGGCTGGCGGCGGGCCGAACGTGCCGCCCGGCTCAGGCTCACCTCACGAGCGCACGCGGTCACCCTCGTGCCGCGGGCCCTCGCCGACCGACGCTGGTCTGCCGCCCGTGACCTCGGGCACCACGCTGTCACCTGGGGCTGACTGTCGCGGCCCGAGACGATGGCGTACGCAGAGCAGGACGGGGCGCTCCACCCACCGCCAGCTGAGAACGGCGAGGAGGCCGGTGCCGACCATCGCGAGCGCGTCGTAGAGGACGAGCCCGAGTCGAGGTGCACCGGCGTACGCGAGCAGCTGCTGGACCGGGAACGCGTAGACGTACGCACCGTAGGAGATGTCGTGCCGGCGTACGAGTCTCGGGGAGGGCAGCACGGTGGCGAGCCAGAGCAGCGAGTAGGCGATCAGCGGCGAAGCAGCCTGCGCGCCCCAACCGCCGACCAGCGCGACGACCAGGACGGCCAGCGCCGCCGCCGGGAGAGCGGTCGAGGTGCGTAGCGGGATGCGGCGGACCGCAACCTGGACCACGGCTCCGCCGAGGAACGGGGGGGCGAGGCGGGCGAACAGTGCGAGGTCGGCGTGGTCGGTGAGGTGCCAGGTCCCGGCGTTGGCCCACACGACCACGCTGGCGACGAACGCCACGCCGAGCAACCAACGATGCCGCCGGACGACGGGAAGGCAGACGAGCAGCCCGACCAGCAGGTAGCAGCAGAACTCGAAGAACAGCGTCCACAGTGAGCCGTTCCAGGCACCCGGGTAGGGCACGGACGCCGGGGTGCCCGCGACGTCGTAGGCGGTGATGCGCAGCCCGAGGTTGTCGAGGACGTAGGCCACTGGAGTCGTGTCGGTGGTGAGAAACCGGGACCTGTCGCGGCCCTCGACCCACCACCCCACCGGCGCGAACACCCCGGCGGTGAGCACGAGGCATACGACGAACCCGGGATAGATCCGGGCGACCCGCAGCACGAGGAACCGGCCGAGCGGGTTCGCGAACCGGCTCGCGGTGATGAGGTAGCCGCTGATGGTGAAAAATCCGAACACTGCCCAGCCGCCGAGATTCTCGCCCTGGATGCTCGGGCCGGCGCCCTGACCGGAGAGGTAGTAGCCGTGCGCGACGAGGACGAGCAGCGCCAGGACCAGCCGGATCAGGTTCAGGCTGTTGTCCCGGACGTCGAGCTCGACCCGGTGGGTCACGAGCGGTGGTCGTCCCAGCGCTTGAACCCGGCCGCCTCGGCGGTGCCCGCGTCACGGAAGTAGACGTCCGCGGTCGACCGGCGATAACCCGGCGAGTCGTCGGTGCTGAAGAGCATCGAGTCAGCGTTCGCCTTGACGGGAAAACCGGAAGGGGCGCTTCCGTCGGCGGCCGGGGCCGCGGAACCCGGGCCATACTCGCCGTCGGGGACGGCGGGGACATCGGGGACGGCGGGGACGGCGGGGACGGCGGCGGGCCCAGGCGCTGCGTCCGACGAAGTGGTGGCCCTGGCCACCGAAACGTCGGACGCAACAGGTTCCAGCGAGGCTGCGTCCGACGAAGTGGTGGCCCTGGCCACCGAAACGTCGGACGCAAGAGGTTCCAGCACGAGCGGTGCGCTTGTCGCGGGCGTGCTGACGCGGTCGGTGGGGGCGTCCGCACTGCGCATTCGCAGGCCGATGCCGATGCCGATGATGACGACGAGCAGGATGACGATCCACAACCAGGTGGGCATGACGAGGTCCCCTCTCGAGGGCGCGTTCGCGTGTGACGCAACGCTATCGCCGCCAGACGTACTCGACTGTCGGTCACCCCGCGTCGGGCTGCTCGGACAGTGGCAGAGTGGACCCGAAACCCCCTGCCGACGACGTGAAGGAGCTCCCCGTGGCCGAGCACGACCTACCCGACCTCGACGCCGTGGACAAGGCGATCCACGAGGCGCACGCCGCCGAGGACCGGCTGATGCAGACGATGCCAAACGCGATCGACCCCCACGACGACGACTATCCGGGCGATGTCCCAGTCGATGCCGACACGCAGGAAGCGGAGGCTGAGATGGCGCAGGAACCCGCTCCCCCGCAGCAGACGGGGACCGAGGAGATCGAGGACGAGGTGTTCGACACGCAAACCCCCGACGACCAGGATGCAGAGAGCGAGCCGCAGGACGCGTGAGCAACTTCCTCGACGGGCTGCTCAACCTGTCGCCGGTCTGGATCTACGTCCTGGTCGGCCTCATCGTGTTCGCTGAGGACGCCATCTTCGTCGGCTTCGTCATCCCCGGCGAGACGGCTGCGGTGCTGGCCGGTGTCGCGTCCTACCTCGGCACCACCTCCCTGCCCCTGTCGATCGTGGTCGTCGTCGTCGCAGCGATCCTCGGGGACTCCGTCGGGTACGAGGTGGGCAAGCGGATCTTCGGGCCGCGCATCCTCAGCGGCAAGCTCCTCGGCAAACATCGGCACAAGCTCGCCACCGCCGAAGACTTCCTGCAGCGGCGCGGCGGCAGCGCGGTCTTCCTCGGGCGCTTCACCGCGTTCTTCCGGGCGATGATGCCGGCGCTCGCCGGCGCGTCAGGGATGCGTTACCGCACCTTTTTGGTCTGGAACGCGGCGGGCGGGATCATCTGGGGCTCTCTGTTCGTCACTCTCGGCCATGTCGCCGGTCGGTCCTACAAGGCTGTCGAGCAGACCGTCGGCCGCGGGCTGGCGATCGGCGTCGCGGTGGTCGTGGTCCTTGCGCTCATCGCGTGGCGCATCTACGAGGGCCGCAAGGACAAGCGGGAGGAACAGGACTACGACGCGCCGGCACCGTCCGACGACGTCGTGGAGACCCCGGAACCGAGCTGAGCCACCGGCATACCGGAGCCAACGACGCCGGTATGCGTCAGGCGCCGCGCCGCTTGCGGGCCTGCTCGGCCTTGCGGCGCAGCTGGTTGTAGGTCCCGGTCAGGCCCATGGCGCGCTTGGCCTCGGCGACGACCGTCTGGACCTCGCGACGGGTGCGCTCGGTGCCGTCGACGATGATCTCGTCGACCAGCCCCGACTGCGCTTCGTAGACCGCTCGCCGCTCGCGCATCGGCTCGAGGAACGCATTGATCGCCGCGGCGAGCTTCGTCTTGACCTCGACGTCACCGACCCGGCCGGCGCGGTAGCGCTCCTCGAGGTCGGCGACCTCGTCTCGGTCCGCGTTGAACGCGTGGTGGTAGACAAAGACGGGGTTGCCCTCGATCGTCCCGGGGATGTCGGCCCGGACGCGGTTGGGGTCGGTGTACATGCTGGTGACCTTCTTGCGCACGGTCGCCGCGTCGTCCGAGAGGAGGATCGAGTTGCCGAGCGACTTGCTCATCTTCGCCTGGCCGTCGGTGCCGACTAGCGTCGTGATCTCGCTCTCGATCAGGGTAGGCACGGGGAAGACGTCGCCGTACAGGTGGTTGAAGCGGCGCGCGATCTCGCGGGTCACCTCGACGTGAGCGTGGTTGTCCTTGCCGACCGGGACCACATCGCCCTTGACGCAGAGGATGTCGGCGGCCTGTAGGACCGGGTACCCGAGCAGGCCGTAGGGCATCTCGTCCTTGCCGGCGGCCCGGGCCATGTCTTTCAGACTTGGCACGCGCTCGAGACGCGGGACGGTGACGAGGTTCTGGAACAGCGTATTCAGCTCGCTGACCTCGGGGATCGCCGACTGGAGGTAGAACGTGGCGTGCTCGGGGTCGATGCCGGCAGAGAGCTGGTCGAGCACCATGTCGCGGGCGTTGGCGCTGACCTGGTCGATGGCCGCGCGGGTGTTGCTGGTGGTCAGCATATGCAGGTCGGCGATGATGAAGAAGGACTCGTACTCCTGCTGGAGCCGGATCCGGTTCTCGATGCTCCCGACGAAATGGCCGAGGTGCAGCTTGCCGGTCGGCCGGTCGCCGGTCAGCATCCGCTTGCGCCGGGCCGGCTGCGTGGATGCGTCGGCGGTCGGCTCGGAGTCGGGATGGCTCTGGGCCGGCGGGCTGTCAATGGTGGTCATGCGGGGTACTCCTCGGATGGTGTTGTCCCGCAACGGGAAAAGTCACCGTGTGGACACACGGAAGCCGCCCTGCTGCGGGGCGGCTTCATGGGAAATCAGGGTGAACCGCCCGGTCAGGGCAGCCACCACGTCCGTCGAGAGATGTGCACGCCCACCAGTCTAGGGCGATAGGGGCACGAATCCGCTGCGAACGGCGTCGAACAGCCACCCGAGGCGTACGCGACTAGGTCGAGTGGACGTGGATCCGGGGCCACGAGTTGTTGACGTAGCCCTTGGGGTTCCAGAGCTCCCTAGCCGACTCCTGCTGCAGTGCAGCCGTCGTGTCCCAGGCCCGCGCGACGATCTCGACCTGCCCCGCCTCGACCTGGACGTTGGCACGCCACTGGCACCATGCCCACGGGCTCGGCTGCGCGACCAGGTCGGCCTGCGACCAGGTCTCGCCACCGTCGACCGACACGTCGACCCGGGCGACCCCGCGGTCGTCGCCGGCGAACGCATACCCCGTGACGTCGAGCTTCCCGGCCGTCACCTGCGCACCGTCGGCGGGTTCGAGGATCGCCGAGTTGAGAGCGACCGCGCCGAGCGAGATCCCGTCGCCGGGGCCGGCCTGCCTCGGGTCGGCGTCGGGCGGCAGGACCCGGTATGCGGTCGCCTGGAAGTAGTTGTCCGAGGGTTCGGCCTGCACGGTGATGCGCTCGACCCACTTGACGCTGCGGGCGCCGATCCACCCCGGAACGACGACCCGTACAGGAGCTCCGTGCAGCGGCGTGAGTGGCTCGTCGTTCATCGCCCAGGCGAGCAGGGTCTCGCCGGAAAGAGCCTTGGCGGCGGGGATCGAACCCCCGTAGGTCTGGGGCGGGTCGGCCAGCTCCGAGCGGTCCGGTGCGGCGAACGCGACATGGGCCGCCTCGGGGCGGATGCCCGCCGCGAGGAGGACGTCGGCGAGGCGAACACCGGTCCAGCGCGCCGTCGAGGTGGCGCCGGACTCCCACGGGTCCTCGCCCGGGATGTCACGGACCTTGAGGAACCCGGACCGCCGGTTGCCCGCGCACTGCAGCGTGGCGAGGAGCGAGTGCTGCTCGAAACGCTCGCGCAGCTCGGCGAGTGAGAGCGTCAGGGGCTGGTCGACGAGTCCGACCACCGTGAGGCGCCACGCGTCGGGGTCGACGTCGGGGACGGGGCCGTGGTTGCGGCTGTAGAACGTGTCGACGTCAGTGATCACGGCCCGGGCGAGAGCAACCGGGGAGGGCTCGGCGTTGAACGGCTCCGTCTCGTGCACGAGCATGTCGTCGCGCTTGCCCCACTGGTTCATGGCATTCCTTCCCGCGAGCCGGAGCCGCCGGCCCACCGCAGTGAGGTTATCGGTCATCTCTCGGTTGACCGAACTCACACCTTCGCCGACCGAACACTTACCTTTACGGGTTCCGACGCCTTGTGCGACCCCAAAACCAGGAGAGACGTGAGTTCGGTCGGCAGGTGGGCGTCGGGAGGTGGGCGCGTCGAGGTCAGACGCGAAGGCGCCCCACCCGGAGTGCCGGATGAGGCGCCTGCACTGCTGGCTGAGGTCAGCCCGCGACGACCTCGAGGGCCACGGTCGCCTGCACCTCGGGGTGCAGCCGGACGAGCGCTTCGTAGGAGCCGGTCGTCTTGATGTGACCCTTGACCTCGATCTTGCGGCGGTCGAGCTCCGGTCCACCCGAGGACTTGACGGCCTGGGCGATATCGGCCGTGCTCACCGCGCCGAACAGCCGACCCGCGTGGCCGGCCTTGGCCGGGACGGTGACGGGTGTCGACTCGAGGCGGCCCTTGAGCTGCCTGGCCTCGTCGAGAGACTTGACCTCGCGGGTCGCCCGCGCGGTGATGATGGCGTCGACCTGCTTCTGGCCGCCCTTGGTCCACGGCGTGGCGAACCCGCGGGGCAGCAGGAAGTTGCGGGCGTAGCCGTCCTTGACGTCGATGACGTCACCGGCGGCGCCGAGGCCGGTGACCTCGTGGGTGAGGATGAGCTTCATGTCGGACTCCTAGCTGATGACTGGTCGCGGGCTCAGCGAGCGGAGCTCGAGTAGGGCAGCAGCGCCATCTCACGGGCGTTCTTCACGGCCGTGGCGATGAGGCGCTGCTCCTGGACCGAGACACCAGTCACCCGACGCGCACGAATCTTGCCGCGGTCGGAGATGAACTTGCGCAGCAGCGCGGTGTCCTTGTAGTCGATGTTCTCGACCTTGGCGATCTTGAGGGGATTCGCCTTCTTCTTGGGCTTGCGCACAACGGGCTTGGCCATCGTGGTGCTCTCCTTCTTCTGGTGAGAGCCCGGGGGAATGCCCCGGGATGGGGTTATTGCGGGTGCCGGTCGGACGAGGTGTCAGACCGGCGGAGACCGGCGGTATGCCAGTGAGACCTGAGATGAGACTGAGCGGAGACCCGTGCTGAGACTGAGTTGAGACCTGACTAGAACGGCGGCTCGTCGTAGCCGGGAGCGTTGTTGCCCCAGCCACCCTGGCCGCCGCCCTGGTTGCCACTCTGCCCGCCCCCTTGGTTGCCACCCTGCTGAGCGGGCTGGCTCGGCTGGGCGTTGCCGCCACCGTTCCAGCTGCCGCCACCGCCACCCGAGCTGCCCGAGCTGCCCGAGCCACCACCGGTGGCCCAGGGGTCCTCGGCCTGGCCGCCACCTTGACTGCCGCCACCACCCTGAGCGCCTTGGCCGCCGAAACCGCCACCGCCACTGCCCCGCTGGGTCTTGGTGACCTTGGCCGAGGCATACCGCAGCGACGGACCGACCTCGTCGACCTCCATCTCGATGACGGTGCGCTTCTCGCCCTCCTTGGTCTCGTAGGAACGAGACTTCAGACGGCCGGAGACGATGACACGGGTGCCCCGCTGGAGTGACTCCGCGACGTTCTCCGCGGCGTCACGCCAGACCGAGCAGCGCATGAACAGGGTCTCCCCGTCCTTCCACTCGTTGCTCTGACGGTCGAACGCGCGAGGCGTCGACGCGACGGTGAAGTTCGCGACCGCGGCGCCCGACGGGGTGAACCGCAGCTCGGGGTCGCCGGTGATGTTGCCGATGACGGTGATGACGGTGTCGCCAGCCATAAATCGTGTCCTTCTCGGTTCAGGGTCGCTTCAGGCGTGGTGGGTGGGCTAGAGGATGGCCGGCGTTGCTCAGGCGCCGGGACGCAGCAGCTTGGTCCGCAGGACGGCCTCGTTGAGGCCGAGCTGGCGGTCGAGCTCCTGAGCGGTGGCCGGCTCCGCCGACATGGTGACGACGGCGTAGATGCCTTCGGCCTTCTTCTTGATCTCGTAGGCGAGCCGACGGCGTCCCCAGATGTCGACGTTGTCCACGGTGCCGCCGTCTTTGGTGACGACGGACAGGAACTTGTCGAGGGACGGAGCGACGGTGCGCTCATCGAGCTCGGGGTCGAGGATGACCATGAGTTCGTACTGACGCATGCGGTGACCCACCTCCTCTGGTCTGGCGGTCACGGTCTCTCCGTGACAGGAGGGTTGCAGCGTGCCGCCGTGACCACACCCTGCCACGGGTCACCGACACGGGTCGGGACTCATCCACAGGCTGCCTTGGGTCACGGCGAACCTGCCCAGGGTACCGGCACCCCGGGGTGGAACCGAAATCCGCGGGTGGAACCGACATCCCCGGGACCACCCCGCCCGCAGAGCCCGGGCGGTCAGCTGAAACGGACGATCAGCTGGTCGGAGGCGCCGCGCAGCGATCCGGCCAGCTCGTCGCTCTCGTCCTCGCCCCACACGCTCTCGACGACCGCGCCGTCGGGGTCCAGCACCGCAGGACGGCCGCGCGCGAGCTGCCAGGTTCGCCCGACCAGCCACAGCAGCCCGAAGATCCGGATGAACAGGAACACCGCGTACCACGACGCCGGCAGGCCCCGGCTCGGTTGGGACGTCCCCGCGAGATAGAGCCAGACGGCCTCGAAGTGCAGCGCCTCGGCCGCGGACCAGATCAGCGCGTCCGCCCACGCCAGCCCGACGAGAGCCACGAACGGGACCAGCCAGATCGCCGACTGGACGGTCATCGACTTGCCGGTGAGCAGCACGATGGCCACCATCACCAGGCTCACCTCGGCCACCCCGGGGCGGCGCGGTGAGGACAGCGCGAGAACGGCACCGGTGGCGAGCGCCGCGACCCAGCCCACGATGGCGAGCCCGGTGACCAGGCCGCTGGACAGCGGCGAGCCGGCGAGCAGCGGCAACAGCCAGGGGGACCCGAACCCGGCGCCGGCGCTGAGCCAGCCCCGGTATGCCGCGAACGCCGCGTCCGAGTTCGACAGGCCCAGCACCAAAAGGATCACGCCGAAGACCGCCGCCGCGGACCCCGCGCAGCGTGCCCACGGGACCAACCGGCCGGCCCGGAGGCTGACCAGGAGCAGGGCGACGACCACGAGCACGGGATAGGTGCGCGCCGAGATCGCCAACCCGAGCAGCACCCCGGTGAGCACCGGCTTCTCGCGGCTCCACGCATACAGAGCCGCCGCCGTCAGGGCGACCCCGAGGATGTCCGCAGAGATGGTGAGGGTGAGCGCGACCACCGGCGACAGCGCGACCAGGGCGGCCCGCAGAGGGAAGCGGCGCACGCTTGCCGCCGTCCACCACGTGGTGAGGGCGAGCAGGACGGCGCCGAGAACCGCCCACAGGGCGAAGTAGAACCGCATCCGGTCCTCGATCGACCCCGACGGGACGAGCGACCCCAACAGGGTCATGACGAACCCGGTCAGCGGCGGCTGGGTGGGGTGCGGCGCGCCGAACCCGCCCGTGACGAACGACAGCACTCCCTCGCCGAGACCGGCGTCGCGATAGGTCGCGGGCACGTCGGAGAAGCAGGCATGCCAGAACTGGTCCGGGGTGCTCCATCCCGAGTCGATGCAGTGCGACTGCAGGAGGATGTTCAGCCCGGCCGGCACCACGCAGACGGCAGCCAGCACCGCCGCGTACCAGCGCCATCCGCGGCCGAGGCGGACGGCATACCGGCCCGTGGGTCCGCCGAGCACCTCCGACGCCGAGCGGGCCACCGGGTCCTGGCGCGAGGGCGCCGTGACGAGGTCGGGGCGTGGCGCGGGCACGACGCAGAGCCTACGGCGAGGCGGTGGTCGTGCGACCCTGCGGCGCCGGAGTGGGCGGCGCCGAGGTCGTCGTCTGGCTCGGGGTGGACGTGCGGGACGGCTGCTGGGTGCGGGTCGGCGGCGGCTGAGTGGTGGTCGCGGGCGGCGGCACGGTGACCGTCGTCGTCGCGGGCGGAGGCGTCGTCGCCGTGGTGGTGGCCGGTGGTGCGGTCACCGTCGCCGTCGGCGCCGGGATGCGAACCGTGTCGTCGCCGATCCCGACCCGCTTGGGGAAGTCCTGCTTCGCCATACCCTGCGTGGCGGTCTTCATGAAGTCGAGCCACATCGACAGGGGAAGGCTGCTGCCGCCGACCTCGGAGACGCTGAGGCCGGGGATGTTGTCCAGGGGTGCGGGGACGCCGTTCTCGTCGCGGTACATGCCGACCGAGACGGACAGCTGCGGGACGACCCCGGTCCACCAGACCGACAGGTGACCATCGGTGGTGCCCGTCTTGCCAGCGACGGGGCGGCCGAGTGCGGCTGCGCGAGCTCCCGTGCCGCCAGAGCGGGTCACCGCCTGCATGGCGTCGAGCGTGTCGGCGGCGATGTCGGCGGAGAACGCCTGGGCCGTCTGCTTCGGCGCCTTGTAGCTGATGTCGACGGTGTCGGAGGTCGCGGAGGCGATCAGGTAGGGGGTGGCGCGCACGCCGTTGGCGGCGATCGTCGCGTAGGCGTTCGCGACGTCCTCGACGTGCGGCGACGCGGTGCCGAGGACGTTGACGAGGTTGTCGTCGAGCCCGGCGGTGGTCGCCGGTATGCCGGCCGCGATCGCCGCGTTCTTGGTGTTCGCGGGACCGATCTTCTCGTTGAGCCGCAGGTAGACGGTGTTGATCGACTTGGCGAGACCGGTCCGGAGGTCGACGGTGCCGTAGCTGCGGTCGAACTCGTTGGGGATCTTCGTCGTGGAGTTCGGCACCAGGTAGGGACTGTTGCCGTTCACGAGGGTCCTGGTGCTGATCCCTTGCTGCAGCGCGCCGATCAGGGCGAACGGCTTGAAGGTCGACCCCGCCTGCATCGTCGCGTCGGTGGACGAGTTGAACTGCTTCACCTGGAAGTCGGCCCCGCCGTACATCGCGATGATCGCGCCGTCCCCCGGCTTGATCGCCGTGAGGCCGGCCTGGACGTTGGTCGACGCGGCCGGCAGGTACTTCTGCACCGCGGCCACCGCAGCGTCCTGGGCGGCCTTGTTGATCGTGGTGGTGATCCGCAGGCCACCGCGGTCGATGTCGTCGTCGCTGAGCTTCAGGGTGCTCGCCAGCTCCTTGCGCACGGCATCCACCAGGTAGCCCGTGGGCCCGGCGAGGGTCTGGTTCTTGACGGGGGCGATGGTCTGGGACGGACCCGTCACGGCAGCACGCTGCGCCGGCGTGATCCAGCCCTCGGTCTGCATACCGTCGAGGACGTACGTCACCCGGTCGGCAAGGTTGGCCTGCTGCTTCGTGCCCAGCGCCGGGTCGAAGAGCGAGGGAGCGTTGATCACCGAGGCCAGGACCGCGCTGTCGGCGAGCGTCAGCTGGCTGACGTCCTTGCCGAAGTAGGCCTTGGACGCGGTCTGGATGCCGTAGGCGCCACGGCCGTAGTAGATGGTGTTGAGGTAGTTCTCGAGGACCTGGTCCTTGGACGTCTGCTGGTCGATCTTGACGGAGATGATGATCTCCTTGAACTTGCGCAGCACCGAGCGGTCCGAGGTCAGGAAGTAGTTCTTGACGTACTGCTGGGTGATCGTGGAGCCGCCGCCCTGCACATCAGAGCCGCTCAGCGCCTGCCAGACCGACCGGGCGATGCCCGTCGGTGAGAACCCGGGGTTGGAGTAGAACCCGCGGTCCTCGGCGGCCAGGACCGCCTTCTGCACGGTGTCGGGCACCTGGCTGAGCTTGACGGACTCGCGGTTGCCCTGGGCGTCGCTGAGGCGTGCCATCTCGGTTGTCCCGTCGTCGTAGTAGACGATCGAGGCCTGGGCGCTGGCGAGCTCGTTGGGCTGCGGGACCGAGATCGTGGCGTAGGCGATGGCGATGGCGACGCACCCCAGCGCGACGAGGCTGAGCAGCGAGAACAGCACCCACTTGAGCGTGGTGCGGAGCTTCGACCGCGTCTTCGGCGCGGCCGGGTGAGGGCCCTGAGAGGGGCGCTGGCCTGCGGTCTGGTCACTCACGATCAGCCAGTATGCGGGTCAGCCCGTCACCTGTCCCAATCGTGTGCGCCTGGATTACCGCCAAAAACTCAGCCAGGCGATGTATCGAGGCGATATATCCGTGCTACCTTCTGGCCAGACAAAGGCCGAGTATGTCGCTCCGGCCGACCTCACTGGCACACGGACGGAGGCGGGAGATGGCACGTCGCGCCGAGCTGCTCGAGTTCGCCGTCCTCGGCCTGCTCCACGAGAGTCCGATGCACGGGTACGAGCTGCGCAAACGGCTCAACACCGCCCTGGGTGGGTTCCGGGCCTTGTCCTACGGCTCGCTTTACCCCGCGCTGCGTGACCTGCTCGACAAGCAGTGGGTCGCCGAGGTTCCCCGGGCCAGTGGCGGCTCCGGCAGCAAGCGGGCCCGCATCGTCTACGAGCTGACCGCGACCGGCAAGGAACGCTTCCAGGACCTGGTCGCGCAGGCCGGGCCGAACGCCTGGGAGGACGACGAGTTCGACGTCCACCTCGCCTTCTTCGCCCGCACCACCCACGAGGTACGCCTACGCATCCTCGAGGGGCGGCGCTCTCGCCTCGAGCAACGGCTCGCCCAGGTCCGCGAGGCCTCGGCCCGTAACCGGGAGCGGGCCGACGCCTACACCTCGGCCCTGCAGCGGCACGGCGAGGAGTCCGCCGAGCGCGAGGTCCGCTGGCTCGAGGAGCTCATCGCGGTCGAGCGCGGCAACACCGCCGACCCGGGTTCCCCCACGTCCTCTCGCTGAACACACGTACCCCCAGCACGACTGTCACTTTTCCCCCGCACTACTACTCACAAGGAGCCACCCATGGGATCCATCCGCGTCGCCATCGTCGGCGTCGGCAACTGCGCCAACTCGCTGGTGCAGGGAGTCGAGTTCTATAAGGACGCCGACCCCACCGGCACCGTCCCCGGCCTCATGCACGTGAAGTTCGGCGAATACCACGTGAACGACGTGGAGTTCGTCGCCGCGTTCGACGTCGACGACAAGAAGGTCGGCAAGGACCTCGCCGAGGCCATCAACTCCTCGGAGAACAACACCATCAAGATCGCGGACGTCCCCACCTCGGGCGTCGAGGTCCAGCGCGGTCCCACCCTCGACGGGCTCGGCAAGTACTACCGCCTGACCATCGAGGAGTCGGCGGCCGAGCCGGTCGACATCGTCGAGGTGCTGCGTGAGCGCCAGGTCGACGTGCTGGTGTCCTACCTGCCGGTGGGGTCCGAAGAGGCGGACAAGTTCTACGCTCAGTGCGCCATCGACGCGAAGGTCGCCTTCGTCAACGCGCTGCCGGTGTTCATCGCGAGCGACCCGGAATGGGCGGCGAAGTTCGAGGCGGCCGGCGTTCCGGTCATCGGCGACGACATCAAGAGCCAGGTCGGCGCGACGATCACGCACCGGGTGATGGCCAAGCTTTTCGAGGACCGTGGCGTCGCGCTCGACCGCACCTACCAGCTCAACGTCGGCGGCAACATGGACTTCAAGAACATGCTCGAGCGCGACCGTCTCGAGTCCAAGAAGGTCAGCAAGACCCAGGCCGTCACCTCGAACCTCCGGGGCGAGCTCGCCGACAAGATCGATGACCGCAACGTGCATATCGGGCCGTCGGACTACGTGCAGTGGCTGGACGACCGCAAATGGGCCTACGTTCGGCTCGAGGGTCGCGCATTCGGTAACGTGCCGCTCAACCTGGAGTACAAGCTCGAGGTCTGGGACTCGCCCAACTCCGCAGGCATCATCATCGACGCGATCCGCGCCGCCAAGATCGCCAAGGACCGCGGCATCGGTGGCGCGCTGATCTCCGCGTCGTCCTACCTGATGAAGTCCCCGCCGGTCCAGCGCCCCGACGACATCGGCCGGGCCAAGCTCGAGGCGTACATCGCGGGCACCGAAGAGCGCTGACCGCCAGCGTGAGCGCACCCGCGCGATTTCGCCAACGGCCCGCAACAACTCTCACACGTGAGAGAAGCTGCGGGCCGGTCCAGGCCCCTCGGCTAGGCCGGCGAGGCGTCACCGGGCTCGAGGACCGCGCCGACCCCGAGCCGGGCGTTCTCCCTGCCTGACCGCAGCAGCGCGCTCGCGGCCTCGCGGGCGCTCTCGCCACTCCAGGTCATCCGGGCCGCGATGAGCCCCGAGACCAGGGGCGTAGAGAACGACGTGCCGCTCCAGCTCGCCATCCCCACGACGAAGCTCGTCTCACTCGGAGCCAGCGGGGGCTCCTGGTACTGGTAGGGCCCGCGGGGGTAGGCGTTCACGAGATCCGAGCCGCGTGCGTACACGTCGACCCAGCTGCCGTGGTTGCTGTAGCCCGCCCGCGCGCCGTCGACATCGAGCGCGCCGACCGACACGGACCAGGGAAAGGCCGCGGGCCAGAACGGTCCCCGGTTGCCGTCGTTCCCGGCTGCTGCCACGAGCACCGTCCCCTTGAGCTTGCTCAGGTGCTGGAGCCAGAAGTTCTCCAACGCGAGCAGCGCCATGCCTCCGCGGGTCGTGGTCCCTGCCGACATGCTGATGATGTCGGGGGTGCCGCTCAGCGCATGCTGCAGCGCCACCGCCAGGTCACTCTCGAGGATCCCTCCTCCGATGACCAGGATGGCCTTGACGTCGACGGTCGTGGCTGGCGCCATCGTGCGCACCACCCCCGCGACGAACGTGCCGTGACCCCGGTAGTGGCCCACGGACAAAGGCTCCGCCTGTCCGGTCACCCCCGTCAGCCAGGCGTGTTCCGCCACCACATCGGGAAGAACGCCGGTGTCGACGACGACGACCTTGACCTGTCGGCCGTCCGTGACTGGGTCAGGGTTGATGCCCGGCTGTGGCATACCAGCGGAAGGCAGGGGCTCTGTCGCGGGGCAGGCTCCGCCTGGGGTGATGTGGACCACGTGGTCCGGAACGGCGACGCCGACGCCCAACGCCCGGTCCAGGCGGTCGAACCAGTACGGCGTGTCCTGCCCGGCGCCCTGCTCGTCCTGGAGCGGCAGAGAGACCAGAGTCAACCCGGAGACGGACGCCGGTAGTCGGTCTCTGGAGAGATCGCGCCCGACGCGCTTGTCCCACGTCGGCTCGAGACCGAGCGCAAGGTGGACCCGTTCGGCGTCGACGTCCCGTGTGAGGACCACCTGCTTGCGGTACATGTACTCCATGTCCTGCGGGCGGTCGTCGCTCGGGAAGACACCGATCGGAATGCCTTGGGCGGCAAAGGCGTCGACCAGCGCTCGAACCTGGTCCCCCCTGCGGCCGGCCGCGACCCCCTCCTGGCCCTCGCCCCACCAGCGCGTGGAAGGCACCGACTCAGAACCGGCCTCGCTGTCATCATCGTGTGTGGCCATCCACACCCTCCTCGGTATGCGTGTGATGTCGCGCGCCGACACGTCGTCCGGCCCGTGAGGGTGTGAACAGGTATGAGCACCCGTGAACACCCGTGAACACTGACCCGCGGGGAGCGCCGCCTGATACCGACGATGCGCCCGACCTGGTCGAGGTACTCCTGCCGCTCGCACTATCCCAGCCGGCCCGCGCGCTGACAACGGCTCGGTCCCTCCTTGCTGGACGCAGCGGCCGGGTGGTATCCGTGCGGGACCGGTCGGTGGCGCACCAGACCATCGCGATCGTCGAACGCGACCGGGGCCGCCTGACCGAGGCGCGCCGCGAGATCGTCGTGGGGCTGCGGCTGGCGCGGCAGGTCGGCCCCGAGCGAACAGCCGACGTCCTGGCCACGTACGCCGTGACGCTGGTCTACGCCGGACGCACCGCCGCCAGCCTTCGACGTCTGGACGAAGCCCTCCCCCTCACACCGCATACCGACCGGCCTCGCCTGCTGCTGCGTCGGGCACACGTGCTCCACGTCGTGGGCCGGTACACCGAAGCGCTCGAGGTCATCGGCCAGGCGATCCGGGGCAGCCGAGCCGCGGGGGACTTGATGTGGGAGGCGCGCGGGTTGAACAACCGCGCCGTCATCCATCTCGCCCTGGGGTCGACCGACGAGGCGGCGCAGGATGCCCACCGGGCGGCGACGATCTTCAGGGGCCTCGGTCGCGACCTCGAGCTGACCCACGCCGTCCACAACCAAGCCGAGGCAGCATACGAGCGCGGCCACCTCCCGGAGGCACTCGAGCTGTATGCGCTGGTGGCCGACCGGTACAGCGCGCTGGACGTGGTCGAGCCGGACCTGACCATCGACCAGGCGACCGCCCTCCTGAGCGCCGGGCTCGTCGACGAAGCGCGAGGGGTCCTCGACGCCGCGCTCGCCAGCGCAGACCTGACCGTGGTCAAACGCGCCGAGCTGCTCCTTCTCCTGGCCAGGACGGCGGTGCCCGGCAACGATCTTGCGACGACACGGGCGCGAGCTGACGAAGCGGCGCGTCTCTTCGCCGCCCAGGGGCGACGGACCTTCGTGCACCGCGCCACCCTGTTGTCCCTCCAGGCCCGCGAACGCGACCCCCTGCTGGACCGGCGCGGGCGTCGAGCCCTCGCGCGGACCTGCGACCGGCTCCTGGTCGACCTCGAGCAGGAGGACTCCCGCGATCTGCCGGAGGCGTTGCTCCTGCGCGCTCGGTTGGCCCGGCAGCTCGGTCGGGGCGAGGTGGCCGAGGCGAGCTTGGCGGCCGTCTCCGAGCGGCGGCTCGCCGGCCCGCCGCTGACCCGGGCGGTCGGCTGGCTCGCCACCGCACTGCTCGCCGACCAACGCAGCGACCGCCGCGCCCTGCGGCACGCGTGCGCCCGCGGCCTGGACAGCGTCGACGAGTACCGGTCGCTCCTCGGCGACATCGAGCTGCGCGCCCTCGCCAGTCGCCACGGCTTGGAGCTCGCCGACCTCGCCGTTGCGGACGCGGTGCAGTCGGGCGACACCCGAGGCCTTCTGGGATGGAGCGAACGCTGGCGGGCGACGGCGCTGGTCGGGGCCGCCGCCACCCGGCCGGACGATCCCGAGCTCGACCGTAATATCGCGGCGCTGCGAGACGTCACCCGTCGGTTGTCGGCTTTCGGCGAGGAGCAGCCGGTGCTGGCGCGAGAACGTACTCGTCTGGAGTCAGCCGTCCGCACGCGGTACCGGCAGGTGGCGGCCCACCATGGGGTACTGCAGGCGGGGTCGCCGCGACGGGGGGTCCGGGCCCTCCTCGAGGCGGTGGAGGCGCAACCACACGGCACGGCTCTCGTCTCGGGCGTCAACGTCCGCGGTGTCCTGTACGCGGTCGTCGTCGCTGGGGGACGGGTGGCCCGGCACGAGATCGGTCCACTCGCGAGCGCCGTGAGGGAGGCCGAGTTCGCGCGGTTCACCTTGCGTCGGTCGGCGTTCGGTCGACCAGTCGACCTCCAGACGACGGGTCTGCGGCTCCAGCGGGCTCTGCTCGGCGACCACGTCGAGCGATGGCGGGCGCCGCGGGTCGTCGTCGTCCCGCCGGCGGAGCTGCTCACGGCGCCGTTCGGACTGATGCCGGCCTTCGGCGACACGGTCGTGACAGCCGCGCCCTCGGCGAGCCTGTGGCTGCGCACGCTCGAGCGGTCGCGGCAGTCCTGGAGCTCCCGGCAGTCGGACCAGATGACAGGGTCGGCGGACGTCGCCCTGGTGTGCGGACCAGGGCTGCGGGCCGGGGAGGACGAGGTACGCGCGCTCGAGGCGGTGCACCCAGGGGCCCGTTGCCTGGTCGGAGACGAAGCAACCGTCGACGCTGCCCTGGCCCTCATGGACGGTGCGCGGCTGGCACATGTCGTTGCCCACGGGTCGTTCCGCGTCGACGCCCCCCTGTTCTCGTCGCTCCTGCTGTGCGACGGTCCGTTGACGGTGCACGACTTCGACCGGCTGGAGCGGGCGCCCGAGTCGGTGGTGCTCTCGGCCTGCGATCTGGGCAGCAGTGGGGCGGTGGGCGCCTACGAGGCGCTCGGCCTGGTGTCCAGCCTGCTCGCGGTCGGGTCACGTTCGGTGATGGCGAGCGTGGTGCCCGTGAACGACTACGCTACGGTCCCGGTGGTGAGTGTCGCGCATACCGTTGTCGCGCAAGGTGGTTCGCTAGCCGAAGGACTACTCGCCGCCCGTCAGGCGGCGACCGAACCAGTCGTCGCCGCCACCGCAGCCTCGTTCACGGTATGGGGAGTCTAGGCACCGGCGTCGACCCACCGAGTCGTCATTCGGGGCTCGCCCGGCAGCTCGATCCGCAGTCGGAGCATCCCCGCTGGGATCCGCACGAAGCTGAACCGACCGTCGGACCCGACCGCGGTGTCGAACGACGCGCCGGATGTCTGCAGCGACACGACGCCGGAGCCGTCGCCCGAACTCGGTGGCGTGGTGACCACCCCCAGCACCGAGGCGAACCCCTCATGCGTACTCACCTCGAGGTCGACAGCGACTGTGCCGTACTCGAAGAAGTGCATCTGTGGGCCAACCTTGCCGCGGACGGCCGCCAACGCCTCGTCCTGGTCCACCGTCTCCATGAGCACAGCCATGGGGTCGCGCAAGCCGAACATCTCCTTGGCGGCCTGGACGACGTCGTCGGGCACCGGGTCGACGGTCCCGGCGATCCGGCCGAGCCGCTCGAGGAGCTCGGCGTCGTCGTCGCTGATCGGGCCAGGGGCTCGCGTCGTCTTCCGGCTCATCACGCCCACCCCTGCCTGGGTCCACCGAAGACGTACGACGACTGGCCGGCCAGCTCCCGCAACCGGGTCAGGCACCGCATCCGGGTCGGGCCGATGGAGCCGACCGGCATGTCGAACGCAGCCGACACCTCGACGTAGGCCGGACGGTCGGTAGCCATGAGGACGCGCAACAGCTGCTGACAGCGTGCCGAGAGCTGTCGGAAGCACTGCCAGAGCGCGACGTCACGCTCGTCCTCGAGCAGCGCCACGTCGAGCTCCTCGACCTGGGGGTCCGGCAGGTTCTCCGCCAGGTCCTCGGCGCGGACGAGGACATCCCGTCCGCGGCGCTGCAGGATCCGCAGCGCCTCACGCCGTGCCGTGGTCGCGAGCCACCCCGGCAGCGCTTCGGGGTTGCGGATGCCGTCGAGATGCTCGAGCAACCGCAGCCAGGTGTTCTGCACAACGTCGGCGGCGTCGTCGTCACTCAGACGGTAGGACCGACCCACCGACCACAACAGGTTGGAGAACCTGTCCACCAGCGAGTTCCAGGCCACCTGGTCACCGGCCGAGGCGCGGCGAAGCAGCTCTCCGACGGGTCCGGTGGCGAACTGGGTGTCCGGATGGGGCTGGGTCATTGCTCGGCTTCTCGCTGGGGGCGGCGCGGTGGGTGCCAGACACGTGGGGGTCACGGACGTCAGAGCCGCCAGTCGCCCTGGTGATACACCACCAGTGTGTCGCCACTGCGTGGATGTTGACCAGCGGTTTCCGGCCGTTGGACGTGGCGGGCAGGAGGTCGGTCGGTCATAGGTTGTCGGGTATGCCGACCACGCCTCCTCCTGCGCAGGTTGCGGAGTTCCTTGCCAAGCCCAACTACGCCACGATCAGCAGCGTCCGCCCGGACGGGCAGCCGGTGTCGGTGCCGACGTGGTACCTGTTCGAGGACGGCCAGGTCGTCGTCAACATGGACGCCGGGCGTCGCCGGATCAGCTACCTGAAGAACGACCCCCGCGTCAGTCTCAGCGCCATGGACCCCGAGAGCTGGATCACCCACGTCAGCATCCAGGGGCGCGTGGTCGAGTGGGTGGACGACCCCGACCTGGTCGACATCGACCGGATCTCCACCCACTACACCGGTCAGGCGTACCCGAACCGGACCCGGCCCAGGGTGACGGCGAGGATCGACGTCGACCGCTGGCACGGCTGGGGGGCCTTCAAGGAGGCCGAATAGCGCGGACTGGGCCTGGACTAGGCCGGACTAGGCCTGTCGAGCTGTCCATCGGACGTGACTTGGTCGCTGCCGTGCGCTCCGGGGGATGGTTCAGGCGACCAACTCCCGTTTGGCGGACGCCTTGGTGCGGCGCTGCGACCGCGTCACACACCGTTGGTCGACGACGGCCTGGAGGATGCGCCGCACCCAGTCCGGCTCGAACATGACCTGCTCCCAGGCGAACCGCAGGACGACCCAGGCCAACGCCACAAGCTCGTCGTAGCGCTGGCAGTCGTCCTTGAGCTGCTTGCGCCCCCCGTGGAACTCGAAGCTGTCCGCCTCCACGACAATCCGTAGCGTCGGGTCGGCCAGGTCCACGCGCGCGAAGAAGCCAGGCCCCTCGATCTCGACCTGGGGGAGCACGCAGAGCCCCCACACGTCCAGGCAGATGGCGCGCAGCACCGACTCGAAGGGGTTTGCGGCTTCCGCCGACGCGTGCCGGGCTACCTGTCGAACTCGCCGCCGTCCGCGGGCCGGGTGAGTGTCAGCAGCGTCGACAAGCTCCCGTCGGGTGACCATCCCGCTCCGCAGGGCCGAGTCCGCGACGGCGAGGGCTTCGTCGAACGGCAGCGCGACGCAGCAGTCGAGGACCGTGCGAAGTGGTCCCGTCACGATGCCGTCCACGACATCGTGCGCGTCGAGGTCACGCCAGGAGATGCGGTGGGCGTTCTGGTCGGTTCGGGTGACCTTGCGATTGACCGGCACCGTAACCCATGGGCGGTCGGGGCGGTGCTTCATCGCCCAGCCCCAATGCGCGGCCGCACTGACGTGTGACGCGACCGCGGTGAGCCGGATCGCAGCTCGGCGCCCGTCCTGTGCCGTCGGGAACGCATAGGAGCCTCGCCGCTCGCGCACGATCTCCCCCGTCGCGACCGCTTGCGAGATGGCCGACCTGGAACAGGCACGGCGCAGGTCACCGCAGCGGGCGACCCCCCCACGACGCGCTAAGGCAGTCTCGAGGTCGGCGTCCACGAGCAAAACTCTCGTGCACGCCCGGTCACCGCCCCGACGCTCGTCCACAGGGTCGGCCGTCAAACAGGAGTTAGTCGCCATTCGGGACGCAGATGCGTCCGTTCGCGGACCAACTCATGTCCGGCGGTCGGTGAAGGGGCGCGAGGCGGGCGGGCGAAACTACCGCGACGTGGTCTCCTCGTCGTCTTCACCGGCGTCGGTCGGTGAGGCGTCCGAGGTGACCACGACCACCACCGTGACGTTGTCGCGGCCCCCCGCCTCGACCGCGGCGCCCACGAGCGCGTCGGCGATCACCTTCGGGTCGTCGCCGTCCTGCAGCAGGTGGGCGATCTCGTCGTCCTCCAGCTCGTTTGTCAGCCCGTCCGTGCAGAGCAGGAACCGCTCACCCTGCTGCGGGAGGAGCACCCACGAGTCCACCGGGTCGACCGGGTCCCGGCCGAGACAGCGGGTGACGATGTTGCGCGCGGGGTGGACGCGGGCCTCCGCAGCGGTGAGGTACCCGGACCTCTCCAGCTCCGCGACCTCCGAATGGTCCTGGCTGACCTGGGACAGCCGTCCGTCGACCAACTGGTAGACGCGGGAGTCGCCGACGTTGACCGCGGCCCACCGGGGCGACCCATCGACCGTCACCATCGCGAGGCCGGCCAGGGTCGTGGCCATTCCCGCTTGCTCCGGGTGCCGGGCGACCGAGTCGAGGATGGCCTGGTTCGCCGCCTCGACGCGGTCGACGACCTGACCGGGGCCGCCCGCGGGCGCGTCGAGCTCGCGTAGCGCGTCGACGGCGATGCTGCTGGCGACCTCCCCGGCCGCGTGGCCGCCCATGCCGTCGGCGACCACGAACACGCAGTCCGTGACCAGGACGGCGTCCTCGTTGTGCGCGCGCACCCGACCCGCGTCCGTGGCGGACGCGGCGACGACAGAGATCCTGCTGCTCATCGGAGTCCTTCCCATCGTGGGCCTCCTGGACGAGGAGCCAGTATGCCGTGGGCCCTCCGGGCCGGAACGTCAGCGCCCACCCGCCCGCCCACCTGCCCGCGGTCCGGCACGGCCGCTCAGTCGTTGCGCTCGGCCCACCAGGCAACCAGGCGCTCGCGAGCGACGTCCTCACCCAGAACGCCCTCGTCGAGACGCAGGCCGAGCAGGAACCGGTATGCCTCGCCGATCACCCGTCCGGGCGGCACGCCGAGGATCTTCCCGATCTGTCGCCCGTCGAGCTCGGGCCGCACCGCGGCGAGCTCCTCCTGGGCTTTGAGCCGCTCGATCCGCACCTCGAGCGCGTCGTAGGTCCGGGCCAGCTGCGCCGCCTTTCGGGCGTTGCGAGTGGTCGAGTCCGAGCGGGTGAGCAGGTGCAGCCGCGGCAGGAGTGGGCCGGCGTCGGTGACGTACCGGCGCACGGCCGAGTCGGTCCACTCCCCTGTGCCGTAACCGTGGAACCGCAGGTGCAGCTCGACCAGCCGGGCCACCGCCGTGACGACCGCCTTGTCGTACCGCAGCGCCTTGAGCCGCTTGGTCACGAGTTTGGCGCCGACGACCTCGTGGTGGTGGAAGCTGACCCCGCCACCGGCCTCGAACCGCCGCGTCGCCGGTTTGCCGATGTCGTGCAGCAGCGCCGCCAGACGCAGCACCAGGTCGGGCCCGGTCACGGTCTCGGGTTGCGCGACTCCCGGCACGGTGCGCGGCCCTTCGAGGGTGATCGCCTGTTCCAGCACGGTCAGCGAGTGCTGGTAGACGTCCTTGTGGTGGTGGTGCTCGTCGATCTCCAGCTGCAGCGCGGGCAGCTCTGGAAGGAACACCTCGGCCAGTCCGGCGTCCACCAGCAGCGTCAGTCCAGCCCTCGGGGAGCCCGACATCAGCAGCTTGGTCAGCTCGTCGCGGACCCGTTCGGCCGAGACGATCGAGAGGGTATGAGCGCGCTCGGCCATCGCGGTCCGCACCGGCGGCGCAACATCGAACCCCAGCTGCGAGGCGAACCGGGCGGCACGAAGCATACGAAGGGGGTCGTCGGCGAAGGAGTCCTCCGGGCGAGCCGGAGTCCGCAGCACGCCGGCGCCGAGGTCCGCCAGCCCACCGTGCTCGTCGACAAGCTCCAGCGACGGCAGCCGCAGCGCCATCGCGTTGACGGTGAAGTCGCGCCGGACGAGATCCTCGGACAAGGACGTCCCGAACGACACCTCCGGCTTGCGGCTCGCGTGGTCGTAGACGTCGCTGCGGTAGGTCGTCACCTCGAGCAGGTGGTCTCCCTTGCGCATGCCGATCGTCCCGAAGGCGCGCCCGATCTCCCAGTGCGCGTCCGCCCACCCGCGGATGAGCTCCAGCGTCTGGTCAGGCGTCGCGTCGGTCGTGAAGTCGAGGTCTGGCGAGGTCCGTCCGAGGAACGCATCGCGCACCGGTCCGCCCACGAGCGCCAGCTCGTGACCCGCTGCTGCGAACCGGTCACCCAGAGCAGTGACGAGGGGGATCACCGGGGCCAGGCGAGCTACGGCGCCGCGCTGCCGGGCCAGCAGCCGGGACGCGTCCTCGGAGGGCGAGGGCGGGGAACCTGTGGACACGGCAGACCAGCCTAGGTCCGGCGGACCTGCAGGCGTCACGCAGGAGGCAGGAGGGGACAACAGCGCTGGTTACAGTGGTCGGATGAGCGCGGCGACGGGTCAGAACGGACGGACGGGGCAGGTGCACGCCTACCCCGCCTCCCGTGGCCGTCGTCTGCCCTCGGTCGAGGAGCGCTCGGCGGGTGGCGTCGTCATCGACGTCTTCGAAGGTGCCGCCCGGATCGCGGTGATCGCCCGACGCAACCGGGCCGGCCGGGTCGAGTGGTGCCTGCCCAAGGGCCACATCGAGGCCGGCGAGACGCTGACCCAGACCGCGGAACGCGAGGTCGCCGAGGAGACCGGCATCACCGGCCGGGTCCTCGCCGAGCTGGGGACCATCGACTACTGGTTCGCCACGGCCGACAAGCGGGTCCACAAGTTCGTCCATCACTACCTGCTCGAGGCGACCGGCGGGCGGCTGACGATCGAGAACGACCCGGACCACGAGGCGATCGACGTGGCCTGGTTCCCGTTGGACCAGGTGCACCAGCACCTCACCTTTCCCAACGAGCGGCGGATCGCGCAGGTTGCCTGGGAGCGGCTGGCAGGGACCGCGTGAGGCCTGCGCCCGCCGGTTCAGTGTCTTCAGCGCCGCGCCGACGCAGGCCGCGTCACCGACGAGCCCTGTACGCCGCGTTGGCGCTCTACGCCGCGTTGGCGCTCGTGGTGCTCACGGCGCTCACGGCAGTGCCCGGGTATGCCGCGTCGACCGCACCGGCCAACGCAGCACCGGCCAACGCAGTGCCGCTGAAGCTGGCCTCCGCCGACCCCGGGACGTCCGTACTCACCCTGACGTCGCTGAGCCCGGCGGTCATCCGTCCCGGGGACGCCCTCACGGTGACCGGCACCGTCACGGCCCGCACCTCGGCGCTCACCGCCCCCCTGGTCCGGCTTGTGGTCAGTGGCACGCCGATCGTGTCGCGCCCTGACGTGACGGCTTGGGCGACGAGCACCGCCTTCCTCGCCGGGACCGAGGTCGGCCGGACGCAGCTGGGCGCGCCGGTTGCGGTCGGGCAGAGCGTCCCGTTCACCGTCAGCGTTCCCGCCGGCACGCTCTCCCTGACCCGGGCGTGGGGCTCGATTCCCCTCGCCCTCCAGGTGCGCGACACCGCCTCGAACACCTCGGAGGTGCTGCGGACCTTCGTGGGGTGGCAACGTCGTGTGGAGTACGTCCCGATCTCCGTCGCTGTCGTCGTCCCCGTCACCCTCTCGCCGAACGCCGCGCTGTATGACACGGACGCCGCGAAGCGCACCGCCGCCTGGCGGTCCGAGCTCGCGCCGGGTGGCCGGGTCCAGAACCTGCTCGACGGCACCGACGCCGACGGACCCACCGGCCCCGTGCCCGTCACCTGGGCCGTCGACCCCGCCGTGCTCGGCACCTCACGCGGCGCGACGAGCCTGGCCGCCGACGACCCACTGGTCCCGGTCGTGTCCCCCGTGGTGACCCGGCTCAGCACCGGCGTCGCCCGGCACAGCATCTGGGCTCTCCCGTATGCCGACACCGACCTCGCGGCGACGATCAGGTCCAGCCCGAACGACCCCACGGTGCACGCCCAGGTGGCCGCGAGCACCGCGCTGGGTTCTGCCCTCGGCGTCCCGGTGACGACGGGTGTCGCCTGGCCCACCGACGGCTCGCTCGCCGCCGGGCGGGAGGACGGGCTGCGCGCGGCATACCAGGGAGTGGGGCTCGACAGTGACGTCGTCTCCTCCTCCGCTCTCCCCGTCTCGAACGGGTACGCCGGGCAGGCGCCGCGCCGCTCCCCCGGCGGACTGCCGCTGCTCGCCTGGGACGACGAGCTGAGCCGGCTCGCGGCCCGCACGGCGAACCCCGCGGACGGTGCGCTCGCGACGCAAGAGCTCGTCGCCGAGACCGGCACCATCCTCGGCGAGAGCCCCGGCGTGGCGCGCAGCTTCCTGCTCGCGCTGCCCCGTGGAGTCGATCCCGACCCCGCATCCCTGCGCGGCATGCTGACGACGCTGGCCGCCACGCCCTGGGTCCGGGTCGTCGGCACCGACCAGCTGCGGCAGACTGCCGCGACCCAGACCCCCGTCGCCAACGCGAGCGCCGGGACCTGGACCAGCGCCGGCGAGCCCCGCGTCGACGCCGCGAAGCTGGCCCGGATCGACACGGAGCGCCACACGGCCAACGAGATCGCCACGATCCTCGGGACGGGAGGGGCCGCGCTAGGCGAGCAGTGGACCGCCATGCTCGACCAGCTGACCTCCACCCGATGGCGTACCGGACCCGCCCAGCTCGCCGCGCTCGAGACCCAGGTCACGCAGGCGACTGCCGCCGCCACGAGCGGCATCCACGTCGCCGACCAGACCATCAACTTCCTGGCCGACGAGGGCACGTTGCAGGTCACCGTCGTCAACGACCTTCCCGTCGCCGTCGACGGGGTACGCCTGCTGCTCGGTCCCACGAACCCCAGGCTGGTGATTGTGGCCCAGCCGGAGCCCCTGACCATCGGCCCCGGCAGCCGCGCCGTCGTGCAGGTGCGAGCCCGGGCGGTGTCGGCCGGCCTGGTCCCGGTGAACACCTCCCTGACCACGCGGGACGGCACCGTTATCGGGACGAGCTCAGCCATCCTGGTACGAGCGAACCCGCCCGGGACCGGCTTCTACGTGATCGCTGGGATCGTCGTCGGGCTGGTCCTGCTGCTGGGGATCGTGCGGACCCTGCGGGGACCGCGGCGCGCACCGCCCGCGATACGCCCTCTGTCCCAGATGGGGTCGGAAGGAGCGCCCAGTGCCGCCGCGCCACCACCTGTCTCGAGCGACCGGCCCGTAAGATGACCGGTCAGCAGGTGTCATCGGTGAGCAGGGAGGGTCAGTGCAGGGCGTCGGTCCCGGCTCCGTCCTCGGCGGGCGCTACCTGGTGCAACGCCGGGTCTCCCAGCATGCCCGCTACGAGCGCTGGAGCGCCGCCGACCAGACCCTCGAGCGCGACGTCGTGCTCGTCTGCTTCCAGGCCGAAGGACCGGTCGGGTCGGCCACCCTCGATGCGGCCCGGCGCGCAGCCGGGGTCGAGGACCACCGGCTCGTACGGGTCCTCGACGTGGGTCGCGACGGCAACCTGACCTTCGTCGTCGAGGAGCCGATGCCAGGGGCTCGGTCGATGACGGCCGTGCTCGGCGACGGTGGCCTGCCCAGCGAGGAGGCGCGTCGCGTCGTCGGCGAGGCGGCCGGTGCGCTCGAGAGCGCCCGCGCCCGCGGACTCCACCACGGCGCTCTCACCCCCCGGTCGGTACTGCGGCTCGCGGACGGCACGATCAAGGTCCGCGGGCTGGCCACCGAGGCAGCCCTGCTCCAAGCCGACGACACCAGCTCCGAGGCGGCCTCACGGGGTGACACGGTCGCCCTGGTCGGCCTCGCGTACGCCGTGATGACCGGCCGATGGCCGCTCGCCGAGGGTGACTCAGGGCTCGAGGCGGCCCCTCGGGTGTCAGGCGGGGTGGCCGCACCATCCGAGATCGCCGCCGGCGTACCCGCCGACCTCGACCTGCTCGCCCGCACCACGCTCAACGAGGATCACGGTCCCGCTACGCCGGGTGAGCTGGCGGAGCAGATCGGCCCGTGGTCGCCGGTTCCGGTGCTCGGGGTGATGACCCCGAAGCAGGGGCCGGGTACGCGCACCGACGCCTTCCCGCGCGACCCCGTCACGGGCGGTCTGGCGCACCCGGCTCCCACCACCTCCGTTCGTGGAGCGGCGGCTGCCGCTGCGGCCGGCGTCGGGGCCGGCGCCACCGCCGGCGCCGCGGGGCGCACCACGTCCAGGGCGGCCCGGCCGAGTGTGCTGGGGATGGGCCTCGGCGGCCGTCGGCCCTCCGCATCGAACGCCGACCCGGCGGTCGACCCGCTCGTCGGGTCGACGGCCGAGCTGGCTTCTGGAGCCGACGGTCAGGGGGCTGACGAGCTCGACGGTCTCGAAAATGGCGGGCCGGCGGGTTCCGCGCGCGCAGCCGCCGTCGGTACCGCGATCGCCGCCGGGGCCGCGGGCGTGGCCGCCGGCACCGCAGCGGCAGCCCGTCGTGTCGGCACGGCGTTCGGGGTGGTCGGGGACCGGATGGGGGATCTGGCGCGGACCGCCGCCGACCGCACCGCCGAGCGGTCGGCGGCCCGAGCCGAGCGCCGCGAGGCGGAGGATCTCGAGGACCCGCTCTCCTACGGCGAGGACGTGCGCCTCTCGGACACCCTCGAGACCACCGACGAACCCCTCGGTCTCGGCCTGCCCCTGGCGCTCCTGCCGGGCACCGCGACGGAACCCCTCGACCGCGACTCGTCGCGGTGGGTGATCGCCGCGGTGGCCGTGTTCGTCCTGGTCGCAGCCGTCCTCGGCGTCTGGGGTCTGCCGAAGCTCTCCGGGATCGGTGCCGGCACCGCAGCCGCCCCCCTCGTCACCAGGACGGTGACCGCCACCCCCAGCGCGAGCGCCACCGCGACCGGTGCCCCCGCCCCCGCACCGACCACCCCGGCCCCTGGCGGTCAGCCGATCGTCATCGTCGGTTCGAGCCAGCTCGACCTGGACGCCGGGGGGGTCCCACAGAGCACCACCTCAGCGGCCGCCTACGACGGGAATCCGGCCACCGCCTGGAGCTCGTCGAAGTGGTATGCCACGGCGAACTTCGGCGGCTACAAGAAGGCCGGCCTGGGACTGGTCCTCGACCTCGGTCAGCCGACGGACGTGCACCGGGTCAGCGTGACCGTCCCGGGACCGGCCGACGTCTCCATCTACGTCGCCACCCGGCCGGCGCTGGACGGGGCCACCCAGATCGGGTCGCTGCCCGCGCAGAACGGACCCGGCACGGTCACCGTCCCGGGTGGTGGGTCGGCGAAAGGCAACCTCGTCATCGTCTGGTTCACCACCCTCGGGCCGGCTGAGCAGGGGCGCTTCCGAGCCCAGGTGTCCGAGGTAAGCGTCTCGTGATGCTGAGTCCCTTGGCCCAGCGTCCCGTGACTCCCAGGCGTTCGGGGAGATCTTCCGGCGTCACAAGGACCGGATGTGGGCCGTCGCCATGCGTACCTGCGGGGACCGGGAGATGGCGTCCGACGCAATCCAGGACGGGTTGCTGGCGGCCTTCCGGCGGGCCGGCCAGTACCGCGGTGACGCAGCGGTGACCACCTGGCTGCACCGGATCATCGTCAACGCCTGCCTGGACCGTCTGCGTCGCCGCGAGCCCAGCGGACCGCTGCCCGAGGCCACCCCCAGCGACACCCTCACAGCAC
>NZ_JBDTKA010000083.1:0-12364 GCF_039935575.1 Lapillicoccus sp. | reverse complement strand
CCCTGACAGAAGAAGCATCCCAGGCCAACACCGATACGTCGACGTCAATAGCCGGCTTTCGAGACGCGTGCTCTCGGACACCCACCATCTAAAACGCGGCCGAGGAACTGTGCATCTAGGACCCTCCCTATCTGCACACACCTGCATTCTGCCGCTCTGGGGTACACCCCATCCACACATCCCGATAGCGGCCGGCTCCCGAGCGTCTAGGGTCCTGATCCATCTAGGTGACTGTGGAGCAGCCCCACGCAGTCCCCTGCAGGCTGATTCTTCGCAGGCCGGTCGGCGGCCTCCAAGCGGTAGCGGCAGCGGCAGCGGCAGTCTCATTCCTAGTCTCATTCGCGCACGTTCGGGGACGTTCAGCGGGCGCCCGGCGGCAGGCATTTTCGTGCTCGGAACCCTCCTGACAGACCCGGGCGAGTCGGGCATCGCAGAACTCGAAAGCGTGTGTGGGGGAGACTCCACCGTGGGTTCAAATCCCACCGCCACCGCCATTGTGAACACTCATCAGCACAGATCAGCCCCTCGCCGGATCCCGGGTCGAGGGGCTGATTCGCGCCTAGTGGATCGTCTGGTCGTTGACGTCGAACTGCTCCCTGACCCACTCGACGACCCACTCGACGACCCACTCGACGAGCCACTCGACGAACGTCATGCCGCACCCCAGTCCTCGATGTCCATCCAGCGCACGAGCTGGCCGACATCGAGTGCGGTCAGCCCGTGCAAGGCGTCGGACTTCGGGCAGGTTCTGCCGGGCGTCAGGTGATGTCGCGAGCGATGATCTGGTCGATGACCGCGTCCAGTCCGGCGCCGACGATGTCCGGTTGGCGTCCGATCGGGCTGAGGACCATTCCGGGCCGAGCCACGAACGCGGCCTGGCAACCTGCGGCGAGGGCCCCGGAGACGTCCCAGGAGTGGGCGGCCACCAGACGAACCTCGCCGATGTCGACGCCGAAAGCGGCGGCGACCGACAGGTAGGGTTCCGGGGCAGGCTTGAGACGCTGCACGCTGTCGGCGGACAGGACTGCCTCGAAGCAGGACCGGATCCCGGCGTTTGTCAGCTGCGCCTCGGCGACTGCGGCAGTGGAGTTCGTCAGCGCCACGACCGTCAGCGGCGTTGCGGCGAGCCTCTCCAGTGGCCGCAGAACGTCGGGGTGGGCAGGCAGTGAGCTCATCTGCTTCAGTACCTCAGTCACGTCCTGCGGGGTCAGGGGGCGGTCGCGCCGCTGCGCGAGCATGGTCAGGGCGCCGGTCTGCGCGGAGGTGAAGTCGACGTACTCACCGGTCAGGCCGGCGACAAAGGACAGCTGCAGCATCTGCGCGAACCACGCGGCACGCTGGGATGTCGAGCCCAACAGCCGCTCGAATGTGTCGTCCAACGCGCGCAGGTCGAGCAACGTCTCGTTCACGTCGAAGGCGATGACCCGCGTCATGGTGCCGCCACGTGCGGTGGCCGTCGCGCCGTGCGGATCGACGTGGACGTCTCTCTCCACGGTTGGGGGTCAGGGACCAGGCGCGGGGTTCGCGATGCCATACCCCACCGTCGATCGTCACGGCCGCAGCGTCAACACCCCAGGCCCGACGTCACCCGGTTGTAAGCCCCCGGGCCCCCCGCCGAGGGCATGACGGCTGGGGTGGAGTTGTTATCGGCTGGTTACGGTGCTCCGATCGGTCTTGGCAAGGGGCCTTCGGCGGCGTAGTGCTGGTCTCGGCCCAGACCAGGGTCCTGTCGGCCGACCCGATCGGGTGCTCCCGCCAGGACTTTCAGCCGCCACACGAGGTGAGAGGCTCAGCCAGCAGGCGCCGGGACTCCACCCATCGACTCCTTGTCACCGTTTGTTCCCGTGAAGCAACGCCACAGGCGTCCCCGTCAGAGAACGACCCGGTGCGGCTGTCCGTGCCGGACCAGCGAGAGGAAAGGTCCCCCGTGAGTGGTACCCCGATTGCCGAGCACGCCTTCCTGTCCGACGGGCATACCTCGGCATTGGTCACGCGGGAGGGCTCGGTCGACTGGCTGTGCCTGCCAAGGTTCGACAGTCCCGCGGTGTTCGCGCGGCTGCTCGACGACGAGGCCGGGCACTTCCTGCTCCGGCCGGCCAACCCGGACGCGGTCGCGGTGCGTCGCTATCTCCCGCAGGGCCTCGTCCTGGAGACCGTGTGGACCTGCGCCACCGGGACCCTGGTGGTGCGGGACTGCCTCGCGCTCGGCCGTCATGACCGCGGCCACGATCTGGGCCAGACCTCACCCGGGGTGCTGCTGCGCCACGCACGCTGCGAGTCCGGTCAGGTCGACATCGTCGTGCAGTGGGTGCCCCGGCCGGAGTTCGGCCTCATCCATCCGCGGCTGGCTGCCACGTCGGGCGGCGTCGTGGCGCGTGGCGGTGCGACCGTGCAGCTTCTCTCGACCAATCTGCCGATGACGATCTCAGAGTCGCGGACAACGCGAGAGTCGCGCGGTGAACCAGGAACGGCCGAAGCCCGAGCAACGCTGGAGGCTGGAGAGCAGCTGGGCTTGGCGATGCAGCAGGCGCCGGCGTGGGGGGAGGAGCTGAAGGGGTGGTCGGCGCGGCGGATCGCCAGGACGGTGGACCGCACCGACGCGGCATGGCGCAGCTGGTCGGACCTGCACCAGAGATACCGGGGACCACTCGAGCGGCTGGTGCACCGCAGCGGCCTGGTCCTGCAAGGCCTGACGTATGCGCCCAGTGGGGCCATCGTCGCCGCCGCGACGACCAGCCTGCCCGAGGGAGTCGGGACCGACCGGACGTGGGACTACCGGTACACCTGGGTCCGCGACGCCAGCCTGACCCTGCGCGGTCTGTGGGTGGCGGCCTGCCCGGACGAGGCGGCCCGGTTCTTCGCGTTCTTCGCCCGCGCGGCCGCCACCCAGCTCGAGCGCGGCCTGCCGTTGCAGATCATGTTCGGCGTCGGCGGCGAACGCGACCTGTCCGAACGGGAGCTGCCCCACCTGCACGGTTGGCGGGGCAGCGCCCCGGTCCGAGTCGGCAACGGCGCGTGGACCCAGCGTCAGCAGGACGTCTACGGCGCACTCCTCGACGCGGCATACCGGCTCCGCCCGTACCTGAGCGATCTCGAGGAACCCACCCGGACGCTGCTGGTCGCCGCAGTCGAGACGGCCGCTGCGACCTGGCAGGAACCGGACCAGGGAATCTGGGAGATCCGTGGACCCGCGGCGCGGTACGTGCACAGCGCACTGATGTGCTGGATCGCCCTCGACCGCGGGATCTCGTTGGCCCCCGAGCTCGGCGCCACCGACCGGACGCCTCGTTGGACGACGATCCGGGACCAGATCAAGGCCGCCATCCTCACCGAGGGGTGGAACGAGCGGGTCGGCGCCTTCACCCAGCGGTTCGGCGGCGACGAGCTCGACGCGGCCACCCTGCTGATCGCCACCAGCGGCCTGCTGCCCGCGAACGACCCCCGGGTCCGCGGAACGATCGACGCGGTGGCCGCCGGCCTGAGCGACGGCCGCGGGCTGATCCTGCGTTACCGCGGCGGCGACGGCCTCGACGGCGTCGAGGGCAGCTTCCTGCTGTGCACGTTCTGGCTGGCCGAGGCTCTCGCGGTGACCGACCGGGTGGAGGAGGCCGAGACGGTGCTGCACCGTGGCGCCGGGTATGCCAGCGATCTCGGCCTGCTCTCCGAGGAGGTCGACGCGGCGACGGGGGAGCTGCTCGGGAACATCCCGCAGGCGTTCAGCCACCTCGGCCTGGTCCTCGCCGCGCATGCCCTGGCCGAGGCGATCGAACGGCGGGCGCCGCGTTCCGGGTGACCTGAGGTGCGGGTTCGTGGTCGTCAGGTGTCGCTCTCGTGCATGCGCAGGTAGGTGATCATCCCGGCCACGTCGTCGGGCATCAGACGGCCGATCGCGCCGCTTGAGTAGACGCTGATCAGGACCCTGCCGCGCGGGTCGAGGATGAAGCCCGTCGCCTGCAGGAAGCCGCCCCGCGGGTCGACGAACGCGCCGGTGGCCGCAGAAACGGCGGCCGCGTCGGCGCTGTGCCCGACGGGGAAGGTCAGCCCGTGCTTGGCGATGAGCTCCAGTGTCGTCGGCACGTCGTCCACGGAGAGCGAGACGACCCGGGCACCAGCCTGGGCGAGGTCGTCCTGCGCCCGCCTGAAGGCCCGCAGCTGGGTGTTGCACTGCTAGGAAACCCTTCGGCACCAGTCGGACGAGCCGACGTCGGCGACACTTCCTACAAGAGAGCCAGGATCCGTGTTTATGTAGGTCAGAGTCCCGAAACCCGCAGCAGAGGCAAGAGCCGGCGAGGGGGACTCGAACCCCCAATCCCCTGTCTGCAAGCCGGCCGACCCGTGATTCGGCTGGCGCCAGTTCGTGACGCCGAGGCCGTAGCCTGCGAAAACGTCGGCTCCTTTGATTCCCGCTAGTCCGTCTGGAGCTTCAGGACGGGAGGGGGCGAAGGCTTGCGGCGGAGCATCTCCTCCGGGCCCAGCAGAACCTTGCCGATGACGGCGCGGGCCAGGGGTCGGAGCCACCGGTCCGGAGCTGCGCCGCCCTGGTCGCACCCTGCCGAACCTTGCCTTTCTCACGGTTTGCTTACCGCCGTCTTATCGGGTCCTTGCGGGCTTCTTACCAATCGTCTGTCAGGGGTCCAAGTGCCTTGCGGCCACTGCTCGCGGACCGTCTACTGGCCCAGCACCCAGGTTCCTGGGGCGGATGCCCCCGTTGGTGCACGTCAGTGATCTAGTCCGATCTCGTCCGATCTGGTCCATGACTGACGTGCACCGCAGGGGTGGTACTCACCACACTGAAAGGTACTCACCGATGAAGCTGCGTACACACAGAGCCGGCATAGGTGCAGTCGCACTCGCCCTTGCCGTGGGGACAACCTTGCTGGGCTCGGCGGGCAATGCCACGGCACAGTCGTCCTCTCCGGCGGCGGCGAAAACCGTCCTGCTGGGACAGGGGGAGGGCGCCGCCTTCGCGATGACCAACGCCACCGCGGGCAACCAGATCGTCCGCTACCGAAGGAGCGCGGATGGCTCGCTCAGGCGAGTCGGAACCACCAACACGAGGGGGCTGGGGATCGGCGTCGACCTGGACACCCAGGGTCCGCTTCGGCTCAGCCAGGACCACCGGTTCCTTTATGCCGTCAACGCTGGCAGCGACAGCGTGAGCGTCTTCGCCGTCGACGGCACAGACCTGACCTTGAAGGAGACGGTCTACGCCGGTGACCAGCCGGTCAGCCTCACCCTCCACGACGACCTGCTCTACGTCCTGGACGGCTCGGTCGCCTCGAACAGCATCCGTGGCTTCTCGATCGGCGCCAACGGCAGGCTCTCGCCGATAACCGGCTCGGTCCAGCCGCTCAGCTCCCCGATCGCAGTGCCCGGTGACATCGAGTTCAGCCCCGACGGCAGCACCATCCTGGTGACCGAGAAGACCACGGCGCTCACCCTGAAGCCGTCGATTGCGCTGGACGCATTTGCCGTCGACAAGAACGGCGTGGCAGGCGTGGCCAAGCGGAACCAGTCTGCTGGCATCCGGCCGTTTGCCCTGGCGTTCCGCAACGACAAGCAGGTTGTGGTCGCCGAGTCGTTCGACGCTTCAGCCGGGCGCTCGGCGGTGTCGTCGTACGCGTTGAAGGGCGGGACCCTGCAGGCCAACAGCACGTCGGTCGCGAACCACCAGACCGACACCTGCTGGATCGTCGTCACCCACGACGGCCGGTACGCCTACACAGCCAACTTCGGCAGCGGCACCATCTCCAGCTATGCGCTGGGCGACGACGGCACGGTCACGCTTCGGCAGGGGACAGCCGCGTCCCTCGGCCTGTCGAGCCAGCCCGTCGATCTGGCGCAGACCGCGGACAGCCACTTCCTCTACCTGCTGATGCGTGGCAAGGGCGGCGTCGCACAGTTCCGGATCGGCGACGACGGTGCGCTGACCCGAGTCGGCGTCGCCATCGGTGGCCTGCCAGTCGCCGATGGCGCGTCCGGGCTGGCGGCCTACTGAGCGACACCCTCAGCAACGCCACACCATCGGGGCTCCGACCGGTCAACCGGTCGGGGCCCCCCACCTCTGCGGCCGCCGTACGTCGCATTGCTGGTGGAGGACGGCGCTGCCGTCTCCGCCGAAGCCAGAACCGGTGTGTGGGCCCCTACGGCGGCAACACCACTTTCAGGCACGGATCGTTTGGACGAGCACCAGCCAACAGCGCGGCTTGACAATTGGTGGCGCCTGCCACTTCGGCAAAAGGGCTCAACGAAACCGGGCTCCTCGGTGGTCACCAGCGAGGTGCCCGGTCAAGTTCGATGAGCCACATTGGGTACCGGCGCGCGCCGGTCTTCACGTGATCGCGTCCGTCGTTTCGGAGGTCGCGTCGAGCGCGCAGGTTGCAACCGCCGACTATGTCGAGGATCAGGTCGGGATTCACGCGGAAGTACTCGTGCACGACGATATTGCGTAAGCCTCCTATCGACGCCCATGAACATCAGGCATGGCCTCTCGAGTCTCGGTCGGCAGCGACCGAACGGCCTCGCCGCTGACGGCGAGGTTGCGCAGAGGGCGTCGTAGGCCATCGAGGCGAAAGCGTCGGAGCGCAGGTGCGGCGCGTAGTCCTGGCACCGCTGGATCGCGTCCAAGATGTCTGCGAACCGTTCCTCCTCCGCCCGGCTCACACCGCCACCACGTCAGCAAGAGCGTTCGAGGAGACTGCGCCGCGCATGAGCGATGCGGCCACGACATCGACTCTTGCCCCCAGAAGCACCGTCAGCTCCTCGGCAATCCCGGAGACCCGAAGCAGCTCGTTGCCGCCACCAGGTAGTAGGTCGACTAACAGGTCGATGTCGCTGTCCAGCCTGGCATCGCCGCGGGCAACAGAACCGGATAGTCGCGGCGCCACAGGTCGCGCGCCTCGTACCGCACGCATCACTGCATGCACGAGCCCACTGACATCGCACACATGGAGCCCCACGCCGGGGTCATGTAGCCAGCTACTCACACCCGCCACGTGGCGTGGTGGCTCATCCACGCATGGCGCGCTGTCGATTGCTTCACGACTCCATTTGGAACCTGCGTGCGTGGCGGCTCAACTCTGGAGCCGTGTCAGCTCGAGCGCGGCCAAGGTGGGCCGCCGCGTTCAACTGCATCGTGCCGAAGCGGGCCCCGGTCGCCCAGGCGGTCTCACGTCTCATTCGCGAACGGCCCTGGGGGTTGCTCCCAGGGCCGGCGAGGGCTGGCTCGAACCTGGCGACCCTCCCAAAGACTCCGCGAATCGGGTGTCGCAGAACTCGAAAGCGCGTGCGGGGGAGACTCCGCCGTCGGTTCAAATCCTGCCGCCACCTCCGAACGTTCATCATCTGCGTTCATCATCTATGCGTTCGCACCGGCGGAAGGCGACGAGACCCGCACGTGCAGTCTGTGCTCAGTCGGGCCTCCCTTGAAGATTGTTGCCGCGAACGCGTGACGGCGGCCACGGTCGCGTTGTCCTTGTTGATGTCCCGGCCAGAAGGGCTGGATCTGAGAGGACTTCCCCCATGACTGCCACCACCTCAACTCCCGGCCAGCTCCCGAAGACTCCCGAGGAGCAGAAGCAGGCCGACAAGGCCGCCGAGGCCAACACGCCCGAGCCGAAGCAGCTGGATGCCCTGCACACCGAGCTCGGTGACACCACGATCGCCGACCAGGTGGTCGAGAAGATCGCCGGACTGGCCACCCGTGAGGTCGAGGGCGTGTATGCCATGGGTTCCGCAGCGGGTCGCGCGCTCAGCGGTCTCGCGCAGCGCCTCCCCGGGCAGGCCGCAAAGAATACTGTCGGCAGCGGCGTGAGCATCGAGAAGGGAGAGCGCCAGACCGCGGTCGAGGTCTCCGTCGTGGTCGAGTACGGCGTCTCCATCGTCGAGGTCGCTGACAACATCCGTGAGTCGATCATCACCGCTGTCGAGCACGCCACCGGGCTGGAGGTCGTCGAGGTCAACATCACCGTCACCGACGTGCACCTGCCGGACGAGGACACCGGCGACGGCGACACCTCGCAGAAGTCTCCCGACCGTCTCGCCTGACCCACTGCAACAGATCCGTCAACGCATGAGTCACCTCGCGTCAGTCAGCCAACTCGAAGGACAGTCATGACCACCTCCCGCTTCGCTCTCGTCATCGGGCTCGCGCTCGGCGTTGTCGCCACGTTCGGGGGCTTCGGATACCTGATCATCGTCGCCGTGTTCACCGCGGTCGGCTGGGGCGTGGGGTTGGTCCTCGAGGGCAAGCTGGACCTCCGGTCCATGCTCGGCCAGACGACGGACCGGCGTTGACCCCATGAATGCCACCATCGAACGGCAGGGCCAGGGGGCTGCGCCCGAGGCGACAACTCAAGCCACGCCGACCGGACCGCCATCGCCGAAGTCGCCGGCACGCTCGCGAGGTCGGCTGGTGCTGGAGAAGAAGGTCGTCGAACGCATCGCCGCGCAGGCCGCCTCGGAGTCGAGCCAGACCGGCGGTGTCTCCGGAGGCTTCCTGGGCTTCGGGACGCAGGGCGACCTCACCGCCCGCCCGGCCACCACGGTCGAGCTGGTCGGCAAGACGGCGACCGTCAAGGTGGACGTCACGGTTGCCTACCCGACCCCGATCCGCGAAGCCACCGACCACGTCCGCCGGCAGGTGATGGACCGGGTCCACGAGCTCACCGGCGTCGAGGTCACCCGCGTCGACATCACGGTCACAGCGCTGCGCGCCACCAGCGGCTCCAGCACACGCAAGGTGCACTGATGGCCCGCGATGACGCGAAGTCCTCGTCCTTGCGTCGACGACCGTCCCGGACCGTCCCGGCGGCCATCGTCGCGGTGCTCGTCGCCGCGGGTGGTGTCGCCGGGGTGTGGGCCACGGTGGAACGGCTTGCGACCGGCAAGTGGCCCGGCTGGGTGGGAGGCACTCACCTGTGGGGGGCCACCCAGACCTGGGGGTCGGTGGTCGTCATCGTCATCAGCATCGTGGTCGCGCTGCTCGGGCTGCTGCTGTTGCTTACCGCGTTGCGGCCCGGGATGCCCAACGCATACGAGATCGACCTCGGCGCTAGCCAGGGGACAGAGGACACCGAGGGCACCGAGTTCGTCATGACCCGACGGGCGGTCGCGAAGCTCGCCACCGCTCAGGCCGACCTGGTCGACGGCGTCGACACCGTCTCGGCGACGGTCACCTCGCGTCGGGTGGGCCTGTCCGTCACCACCACCTCGGCTCAGACCGAGGAGATCGGCCAGCTGGTCACCAGCCGGGTCTCCGAGGCCCTGGCTGCCGTCGGTCTGTCACCCCAGCCGAGCGTGACCGCTACGGTCACGACCACGCAGCCATGACCGCGACGAGATCCCAGGTTTTCTCCGTTGATGATGGTCCGACGAGGGTTTCGATGAGAGCAGGCATCCGATGAGACAGTTCTCGACCGGTCTGAACCGAACGTGGTTGGCGATCATCGGACTGCTGCTGCTCGTCGTCGGCCTGGCGTCGACGGCCATCGGGACCGGACTGCTGTCGCGGGCGGTCAGCGGTGGACCCACCACCGACGACCACCTGCTGGGGCCGTGGGCAGGCGACTTCTTCTCCAACACCGCGGCCGTCATCGGGGTCGGCTTGGTGGCGCTCCTTGTCGCCTTGCTAGGGCTGGGATGGCTGCTGGCCCAGGTGCCCCGGACGAACGCGGCGGGCGTGTTCCGCCTGCAGGACGACGCCGCCACCGGGCTCACCACGTGCTCCCCGGCGGTACTCACCGAGGCGGTCTCCAACGATCTTGAGACGCTGCCCGGTGTCACCGCCGCCGCCGCTGTCCTTCGCGGGACGGCCAACGCGCCCGAGCTGACCGTCAAGCTGACCGCCAACGACCGCACCGACATCCCCGAACTGCTGCGCTCGGTCCAGTCCGGCCCCGTCGCCAACCTGGCCACCGCGATGGGCGCACCCCTGGCGCACCTGGCCGTCCAGGTCGACATCAGCCCCGAGCAACGGACCTCCGACAGTGTCACCTTGTGACGGAGGCATCGGCACCGACACGGAGCCGGTATGGCTCCTGAAACCAGCGTTGTGAGCGACGAAGAGACCCTCGGCCCAGACGCCGATATGACCTCACCCGAGGTCCCCTCCACGCTGGACGCGGATCCCCTCAAGGCACTGACGGGTGCGGACCTGTCAGGACAGGGTGCGCCCGTTCCGGCCAGTTCGCCGGACAGCGCCCGGCACTCGACAGCGGGAACCTCGCCCCCGCAGTCACCAGGGGCGGCCCGGGCCTTGGCCGAGACCACGTTGGTGACGCGAGCGCAGGACGGCGACACCGCTGCCTTCGAGCGGTTGGCGCGATCCTACGAAAGTGAGCTGGTACGCCTGGGGTACCGGATGTTGTCCGATCTCGGTGAGTCCCAGGACGCCGTCCAGGACACCCTGTTGGTGGCGTGGCGCAAGCTGCCCACGCTCGACGACCCACTCGCCTTCCATGCGTGGGTGTACCAGCTGATGACCCGTCGATGCCTCAACCTGCTGCGCCGGCGTGCCCGGAGGCGAACGACCCCCGCTTCGGACTCGGACCTGCAGGACCTGCAACGGCCCGGGGCGCATCCGGACACCGGCAACGGTCCCGCCGAGGAGGCGCAGACTGAGGCGCTGCGCGACGGGCTGACGCTGGCGCTGGCGCAGCTGCCGGCTGAGCTGCGTGCCTGCTGGGTGCTGAACTCGATGCACGACCTGTCCTACCCGGAGATCGCGTATGCGATCGGTGTGCCGGTCAGCACGGTCCGCGGCCGGATTGCCCGGGCCCGGGTCAAGCTCGCGAAGGGGATGAGCGAATGGCAGTGACCCAGGCCACCCGCCTCGGCTGCGGTCGGGATGTCGACGACGTGTGGGTCCGCATCGACCAGCCGCCGAACGAGCACGAGCAGAGCTGCCCCTTCTGCACCCAGGCGCGCGCCGATCTCGTCGAGCTGTCCACTGCGACCCAGGAGATGACCGCCGCCGACCGACAGGACCCCGCCTTGCGGGTGCCGGCCCAGAGGCTCTCTGACATCTTGACGATCGTGCGGACCGAGGTCCGTCGCGGTCGCACCATTCCTCTCCAGCGCCGGGCCGACGTAGAGAAGGGCTGGGTGGCGGACCTGGCGGTCAGCGAGCAGGTGGTCGCAACTGTCGTCCGCGAGACCTGCGACCGGAATCCCGACGTCGAGGTCCGCCGGGTCAGCATCGACGCCGCGGCGCCGGTTCCTCACGACCCAGATCACCCGCATACCGGGTCTGGCAGTACTGCGCTGGAGCCTGCCGAGGTGGTCATGGACCTCCAGGTGACAGTCAGCAACACCTCACAGATCCCCGACCTGCTCGACACGTTGCGCGCTGACCTCACCGCAGCCGTGGCGGCGCAGATCGGGGTCAGCGTGTCTCGTATCAACGTCCACGTCCAGGATCTCCACGATGCCTGAGAACGCGATGACCCCCGTGACCCCCGTGACCAAGGACGAGATCACCCGGGAGCTGGAACGCACCGTGCTCGCAGTCCCGGGCGTCTCCGGACTGGTTCCCACTCTCAGAGAGGCGCTGATCCGGCTGCGGCAGCACCGCATTGCCGGACCGCCGCCGCCGCCGCAGCCCAGCGACGGCATCACCGTCGAGCTCGACGCGGGTGTCGTGTCGTCCGCCATCCTCGACGTCAGCGTCACGTCCAGGGCCTCGGTGCTGGCCACGGCCCTGGCGGTCCAGTCTGCGGTCACGGCCCTGCTGCTGTCCACCAGCTCCGACGGGCCGAGCACCCACCTCGTGGTCAAGGTGAACGTCCTCGGCGTCGACCCCGGCTCTGCCGCCGACAGCGCCACCCCGACCGACAACGAACGTCTCGAAGCCGCGGGCAAGACCGACCAGACCAAGGCCGACACCAAGAAGGCCGGCGAGACGGTCAAGGACGCCTTCACCGAGTGACCACGCCCTCAGGTGGGTTCGGACTGTTTCGTCGTGGGGGGCGTAGTGGTTCTGAGGTAGTGGCGGCCCGGATCCCCCTTATCGAACTCCGAGCATCCCGCTGAGCTCTCAAACCAGTACGTCTCCAGACATGCCGGGATGCTTCAGAGCGACGAGTCAACCGTCGGCCGACGGGGTGCGCAGGTAAGTCACCGGCAGCTGCCAACCGGCGAACCAGCCGAGTGTCTGGACCCAGGCCGCATCGACTTCCACTGAGGGGACTGACCCACGTTCGGTCATGGATTCGATCAGCAGAACCAGGCGCTCACGAAGTACTCTCAGCGTTCGGATGACGTCCTGGACGGTTGCGGAGTCGATGGGGGCGCTGTCGATCAGGTGTGACCGACAGAGCCAGGCCTGGTGGGGTGACTCCAGCGCAGTGGTGTGCGGACCGCTCTC
>NZ_JBDTKA010000082.1:0-5226 GCF_039935575.1 Lapillicoccus sp. | reverse complement strand
AGCCCGGACTCAGGACGCCTGATCACGCTGCGCGAGCTCGTCGAGCTCGCGCTCGACGCCGACCGCGAGATCGGTCTGGCCGTCGAGACCAAGCACCCCTCCCGCTCCGGCGGCAAGGTCGAGCACGCCGTGGCCGAGGTGCTGCAGGCATACGGGCTGACCGGGTCCCGCGGCGGAGACCGGGGCAGGCGCGTCTGGGTCCGGATGATGTCGTTCTCAGCGCTCGCCGTCCGGCGGATGGCCAGCCTGACCCCTGAGCTGCCTCTGGTCTTCCTGCTCGCGGCGCCCGTGCCACTGGCATACCGGGGTGCGTCGCTTCCGACGGGAGTGGGCACGGCGGGGTTGGACCTGGCCATTGTCCGGGATCGTCCGGAGATCGTGACCGTCCACCACAGCGTCGGCAACGAAGTATGGGTATGGACTGTCGACGACGAGGTGGACATGGAGCTCTGCACCGAGCTGGGGGTCGACGCGATCATCAGCAACCGTCCGGGCGCTGTTCTCGACCTGATCGACGGCAACCGGTAACCTGCTGCGAGTTCGGTCGTTGGTATGTGAGTGGGGGGCCGACCGGGCTCGGGGCAACGCGGGGTGAGGCGGTGAGCGGCGCTTGGCACTACGAGCCAATGCTGCGGGGGCAGAGATGGCGGGCCCTCGACTCGTTGGCGCCATGGGTGCGGCGTCCGCGAGCATGACGGCGGGTTCGCTGTCCGATCCCGGTGAGCGGCCACGCACCATCAAGGTGCCCTGGTCCCCATCGGCGGTCGCCAAGACGCGTCGCATCGTCGTCGCCGACCTGGAGGACCGGGACATCAACCCGGAGACCGTGGGGGAGACCGAGATCGTCGTGTCCGAGCTGGTCGCGAACGCGCTGCGGCACGCGCGGCCGCTGCCTGACGGCACCGTCCGGGTGCACTGGAAGGTCAAGGCGGGCGTCGTCGAGCTCGAGGTCACGGATGGCGGGAGCCTGTCGACGCCCCGTCCGGCACCCCAGTCGCTCTGGGCGTCCACCGGCCGCGGGCTGCGCATCGTGCGAAGCCTCGCCCACGAGTGGGGCGTGACCGACGAGCGCGGCGGCCGCACCGTGTGGGCTGCCCTCGGCGGACCCTCCCGCCGCCGCTCGCACTAGCCGCCACGCGAATCAGCCCGCCACTCCTCGGGCGCAGATCACCCGGTGGCTAGGGTTCCCGCATGGGCAAGGCGAGCAAGCGACGTACGACCCGACCCGATCGCAGCACCGGCACCCTGCTCGCCGAGCCGGCGCCGTTCGTGGCGCGGCCGTTCGCGGAGCTGCCCGACGAGACGGAGTGGGTGGCACTGCGGGAGATCCTCCCCGCAGCCACCGCGTCGGTACGCCTCGCCGAGCCTCGCGGGGGGATCGAGACGGCCACCGTGACGACGGTCCTGCCGCTCGCGTGGCCCGCGCTGCACCGGCAAGGCCACGACGTGTTCGTCGCGACCCAGTCGGGCGCCACGAGCGGCGACGCCAGCCGCGACCTGGCTGCCGCACTCTTGCTGGCCTGTGACGCCGCGGAGGGCACGCCCGTGACCGTCGTGCCGACCCCGACGGCGAGCAGCCCCCGGCTGCAGGATCTGCTCGACACCCGCTCCCCGTTCGAGGTAGTGCTGCACGACGGCTTCGACTTCTGGGTCGCGGACACGCACCTGGACGATGAAGGGCAGGCCTCGCTCCAGCGCGCCAACGAGTCGGTCATTCCGACTGCGCGCGTCAAGGGGGTGACCTCGGCGTACTGGTGCCTCATCGGCGAACGGGCCTATCTGCGCTGGGTGCTGCCTCACGACGAGGATCTGGCAACGAACGCCTTGGCTCGCCTGCACGCCGCGGGCCGCAGCCGGCTCACGCCGGACGCCCGGCTGTTGGGAGCGTTCCGGGCGAGCGGTCTGCTGGTCCCGGTGTGGGAGGTTCCGCGCGACGTCGTGGTCGACGACCTGGTGGCCCCGGTGGCGGCGATGGGCGAGGCGATCGAGGAGGCCGCTGCCAGTTCGGCGCCGCTGGACGCCGACGAACGACGGGCCCGCGCCGGTCTGCAGAGCCGCCAGGTCACCCTGCGCTGACGACACCGCCGACACCGACGACACGGACGACACGGACGACACCGACGACACCGATGCGCCCCGATACCCTGCCCGAGTGACCCTGACGGCGACCCAGCTGACGACGCTCGCGCTCGTCACTGGGGTCTTGGTCGTCCTCGCCCTGCTGGTGGCGCTCGTCGCGCTCCTCCGCCTGCGCAGCCTGCGCGCGAACTTCCGGGTGTTGTGGGCCGGCGGCCAGTCCGACATTGCCACGGTTGCCGCAGGTCAGGAGCGCCGGATCACCGCCCTGGTCGAGCGGCTCGAGGCGACCCGCGCCGACATCAGCGAGGTGCGAGGTGGCGTCGCGCAGTCGCTGCGCAACGTCGCCGTGGTGCGCTACGACGCCTTCGGCGACATGGGTGGCCGGCTCAGCTTTTCCTGCGCCGTGGTCGACGACGCCGGTGACGGTCTCGTTATCTCCTCCATCCACGCCCGAGGCGAGTCCCGGACCTACGCCAAGGGCATCGTCGGCGGGAGCAGCGAGATCACCCTCACCCCCGAGGAGCAGCAGGCGCTGTCGTCGGCTCGTGGGGCGCATACCGGTATGCCGGTGAGCAGCCGGTCGCGACCCTCCCGGTCTGTATCGGCGTGGACGCGACGGTGACCGGCGTGAGCACGGGGGACAGCTCTGGGAACCCGCCCGGCCGCCCGAGGCACGGGTACCTCGGTCCTCCCGGGACGTTCTGCCAGATGGCGCTCGACGCGTGGCCGGACCCGCAGGAGGCCGAGCATGTGCCGTGCGACTCGGTGCTGGCCGCGCTCGACGCGCTTCGTGCCGGGACGCTCGACGCCGCCATGGTCCCGATCGAGAACTCGGTGGAGGGCGGCGTGAGCGCGACCCTCGATGCGTTGTCCGTCGGCTCGGACGTGGTCATCGTGGGCGAGGTCCTGGTCCCCGTGACCTTCGTCATCGCCGCCCGCCCGGGGTTGACCCTCGAGGAGGTCCGCGCCGTCGGAACCCACTCTCACGGCTGGGCCCAGGTGCGCCGGTGGGTCGCCGCCAACCTGCCGACCGCCGCCTACCTGCCGACGCTCTCCACCGCCGCAGCGGCCGCGGGGCTGGACCCGAGGGGGCCGAGCGTCGTGGCCTATGACGCGGCGGTCTGCGCGCCGGTCGCCGCCCGCATCCACGGGCTGCACATCCTTGCCGCCGACATCGGGGACAGCTCCGCCGCCGTCACCCGGTTCGTGCTGGTAGCTGCTCCGGGGCAGACCCCCCCGCCGACGGGCGCCGACAAGACGACGCTCGTGCTCTACCAGCGTGACGACCACCCGGGTGGGCTGCTCGAGCTGCTCGAACAGTTCGCTGCCCGCGGCGTCAACCTCACCCGGCTCGAGTCACGACCGACCGGCGAGGCGATGGGCTCCTACTGCTTCTCCGTCGACGTCGAGGGGCACATCGCCGACGCGCGGGTGGCCGAGACATTGATGGGGCTGAAGCGGGTCTGCACCCAGGTGCGCTACCTCGGTTCGTACGCCCGTGCTGACGGTCGTCGAACTCCCCCCGTGGAGGGAACCACGGACTCGGACTTCACCGGCGCCCGCGCGTGGTTGGGCTCGCTACTCGCTCGGTGACCTGCGAGAGACATAGGTCACCAGACTTGTTAGGTGAGGCTTACCTGTGTTGTGATTAGACGCGGCCCTTTACGTCAGAGCCGCGTTCTATAACTCAGCCCATCTCCCTACTCCCATCCCGGGGTCACCGCCGTGCTCGTGAGCAACGCCCTGATCGGGCTTCGTGAAGGCCTCGAGGCCGCCCTCGTCGTCGTCATCCTCGTCGCGTTCCTGGTCAAGACCGAGCGCCGCTGGGCGCTCACGTATGTCTGGCTCGGAGTGGCCGTTGCCGTGGCGCTGTCGGTCGCCATCGGAGCCCTGCTGACCTATGGGACCGGTCGGTTGTCCTTCGGGCAGCAGGAGCTGATCGGCGGGTTCGCCTCGATCATCGCCGTCGGCTTCGTCACCGCCATGGTGTTCTGGATGCGAACAGCGTCCCGCACCATCTCGGGTGAGCTGAAGGGCCGGCTCGACAAGGCCCTCGACGTCGGGCCGTGGGCCATCATGCTCGTCGCCTTCCTCGGCGTCGGTCGCGAGGGGCTCGAGACAGCGATCTTTTTCTACGCCACCACCGAGGCCGCGGGGCAGGGCAACGCCCAACCCATGTTCGGCTGGGTCATCGGGTTGCTGGCAGCCGTCGCTCTGGGTGTCTTGATCTACAGGGGCGCCGTGAAGATCAACCTCATGAAGTTCTTCCGCTACACCGGCCTCCTGCTGGTCGTCGTCGCAGGCGGGATCCTCGCCTACGGGCTGCACGACCTCCAGGAGGCGGGCTTCCTCCCTGGACTGAACAACCTGGCGTTCGACGTCAGCGGTGTCATCCCTCCCGACTCGTGGTACGGCGTCCTGCTCAAGGGCATCTTCAACTTCAGTCCTAACACGACCTGGCTGCAGGCGGTTGCCTGGGTGCTCTACGTCGGCATCGTCCTCACGCTCTTCCTGCGCCCCGTCAAGGTCACAGCCCCCCAGGCCCCGGCTCCGGCTATCCGCACCGGCGCCTGACCCGTCCTTCCCTCTGCCCACCTCTCCCGTCCCCATGCGGCATACCCCCTGGAGCTCGTCGTGTCCCTATCCCGTCCCGGCGTCGTCCTCGCCAGCACCGTCGGCAGCGTCGGGCTAACCGTGCTCGCCCTGGCCGGCTGCAGCGCGTCGTCAGGCGGCACCCCGGCCGGCGCCACGAGCTCCGCGAGCGTTGGCGGCCCCATCGCGGTGGACCAGAGCGACACCGAGTGCAGGGTGGCCGCCACGACGGCTGCTGCCGGCACCATCACGTTCAGGGTCACCAACACTGGTTCCAAGGTCAACGAGTTCTACCTGTATGCGTCCGGTGACCGGATCGTGGGCGAGGTGGAGAACATCGCGCCCGGACTCTCCCGCGAGCTCGAGGTGAAGATCACCGAGCCGGGCAGCTTCCAGACCGCGTGCAAGCCCGGCATGGTCGGCGACGGGATCCGCGCGGCGTTTACCGTGACCGGCACCACCTGAACGGGCCTGTCGAGCACGACGGGTCGGCGGTCTTTGCGTGCCCCCGGCGTCGCCGCCGGCCGCTACTGAGGCGCGGCGCTCTTCGGCTGA
>NZ_JBDTKA010000081.1:0-83520 GCF_039935575.1 Lapillicoccus sp. | reverse complement strand
GATCAAGGCTCAGCCACATCCGACCCTCCCGGGCCACCCACCAACTTACGGATCAGGGCTCAGTGGTGAAGGACTCGACCTCGGCTGGCGGCTCGTCGACAACACCGGATCTCAGGCGTTGAGGAGGGACGGGGTCGACCAAGGCGAACCGACCGGGAGCCCCAGCCCTCACCCGCCAGCCAACCCTTGTTCTCAGACCCGTTCGGCTGGCCTCCTTATCGGCATCGCAGCCGGCCACCATCATCTCGACAGATCCCGATCATTGCGCCAACGCTGCCGCACCTGGTCACCTCCCTGCCGCGAAACCGCTTCGCTCCGGTCCGGTGCCAAGGTCGCAGACCGATGTGCACCAGCCCCAAGTGCCGACCGGCGAGGGCGCTTGAAGGGCACTCATCACCGTCCGAGGCACCCCTAACAACCACGAGTGACCATGGCAGTCCTGAGTTCCAGAACGCCACGTGAGCCCGAGCTGAGGGAGCACGGAGACGATTCCGTAGGTTGTGGGTTCGAGTCCCTCGGGGCCCACCAAACCCGCAGTTCAGCGGTGTCGGCGGTACTGCAGCTCGACGATCCCGTTGCGGGAGGCGGTGCTCGAGACCAGGTCGAGCCGGTAGGACGCGGGGACGCTGTCGAACAGCCGCGTGCCCTCGCCCGCAACGTAAGGGAACATGCTCACCTGCAGCTCGTCGATCAAATCGAGGCGCATCAGCGACCGCCAGAGGCTGACGCCGCCCCAGACCACGATGTGGCCCTCGCCGCCCAGCCTGAGCTTGTCGATCTCGTCTGCTGTGTCACCAGCAGCGATGGTGGTGTTGGCCCAGTCAGCCGTTTTCAGGGTCCGGGAGAAGACGACCTTGCGCCCGGCGTTCAAGATGGGAGCGAAGGGATGGTCGGTGGACGTCGTCATAGACCCTGCGATGCTTTCGTAGGCGGTGCGGCCCATGACGTGCGCGTACGCACTCTGGAGAAAGTCGAGCTGCGCCGGGTCATCCGGCTCACGGTTTTCGGGAAGGTCGAAGCAGAACTTCCAGAACTCGGTGCCCTCGTCGGCGAGCAGTCCGTCGAGTGAGTAGTTGAACACCGTCGCTATCAGCTTTCTCATTGTCAGAACTCCGTTGTCTCGGGTCGTCTCGGGAACCGTGCTTGCCCAGGAAACCTGCCTGTCCCGGGCTGCGACACAGGTGGCCTGCGCTAGTGCTTCAGACTTCACTGCCGCCGGGAAGTCATCGGGCCGGTCGACTGGCCTCGGATTGGCCCGGGAGGGCGGCCATAATGCGCGGATGACCCCAACGCTGAGCCATGTCGTCGTCACCGGTGCCGCGGGCAAGGCAGGGAGCGCTGCCGCCGCCGAGCTCGCCGCGCACGGTTATGAGGTGCTCGCCAGTGACGCGGCACCGAGGCCGGACGGCTTCGAGGGGGACTACATCCGGGCCGACCTGACCGACCACGGTCAGGTCGTCGAGCTCCTGGCCGACGCGGACGCCGTCGTGCACCTCGCGAACATCCCGGCGCCGGGGCTGCATACTCCGGCGAAGACGCTCACCGACAACGTGACGATGAACGCGCACATTTTCCTTGCGGCGCAACAGATAGGGCTCAAGCGGGTGGTGTGGGCGTCGAGCGAGACGACGCTCGGTCTGGCGTTCGGGCCCGACAGCCCGCCCCGCTACGCACCTGTCGACGAAGACCACTTCCCGCATCCGGAGTCGACGTACGCGCTGTCCAAGGTCGTCACCGAGGCGATGGCCGAGCAGGTGTCCCGGTGGTCGGGCATCCCGTTCGTGGGACTGCGCTTCTCCAACATCTTCCTCGAGACGGACTACGCGCGGGTCCCGTCGTTCCAGGACGACCCGATGGCGCGCGTCTGGAACCTCTGGGGCTACATCGACGTCCGGGACGCCGCCGCGGCCTGCCGCAACGCGCTGGAGGCCGACACGACCGGCTCCGTCAACCTCATCATCGCGAACGACGACACCCTGATGGAACGCACCTCTGCGGACCTCATGGCGGAGGTCTTCCCCGGCGTCGAGCTGCGTCACGAGCTGGTGGGCCACGAGACGCTCCTGGCCAACGCCCGGGCCCGTGAGCTGATCGGCTTCGCACCGGAGCACAGCTGGCGGTCGTGAGCCCGCGACCGAACCGCGTCACGCCGACCGGGGAGGTCGCTGCCATCGCCCTGCGCGGCGCCTGGATGGGCAACCGCGGCATCCTGCACGCCGACGCCGGGCACATCGTGCGGCACCACGTCGGCTCGCTCTGGATCATCTGCGAGCTCTCCTTCCGTGGCTGGCGGGCGCGTCAGTGGGAGCCGCACCACTACACGCCGCTGTTCTTCCACGACGAGGCGGTGGCCCTGGCCGCCGGGCACCGGCCGTGCGCTCTGTGTCGCCGCGAGGCTTACCAGGGGTTCCGCACGGCCGTCGCTGAGACGGAAGGCAGTACGGCCGTGTTGACCGCCAAGGCGCTCGACGGCCGGCTCCACAGCGAGCGCCTGGTGCCCCGGACCTCCCGTCAGAACCCGCATCGCCTCGCCTGGGGCGACCTGCCCGACGGCGCCTTCATGATGCTGGACCAAGCCCCGAACCTGCTGTGGCGCAACAGGATCATCCCGTGGACAGTCGAGGGGTATGCCGCGGCGAGACCAGCACCGCACGGTGGGGAGGTCGACGTCCTGACGCCACCGACGACCCTCGCCGCCCTGCGCGGTGGGTACCGACCTCAGGTCGATCCCGCGGCCACCTGCTGAGAGCGCTCAGGGTCGGTTCAGGGTCGGGTCAGGGACGATCCGCACTGCGCTGCCGCCCGGCACGGATCACGCTGAGTGCATGACAACGACACCCGCTTCCACCCCGACGCCGGCCCTCGACCGGTTCTTCACCGCCCTTCGACGCAGCCCGGTCACCCGGTCCCAGGACCGCGTGATTGCCGGTGTCAGTGGCGGTATCGCCGAACGGCTCGGCGTCTCTCGGCCCATCGTCCGCCTGGGCTTGGTGATCCTCGCGATCTTGACGCTCGGCGTCCCGCTCTACCTGCTCGCCTGGCTCATGCTGCCGGACTCCCAGGGCCAGGTACGCCTCGAGCGCGCCATCCGCGGCGGCGAAGCGTCGTCGATCGTGCTCCTGGTGGTCACCGCTTTGTCGGTCGTCCCGGACGTGTTCGGCCGTGACGCCGGCCTCCACCACGCCGGCCCGTGGCCCTTCATCGCCATTGCCGCCGTCGTGGTGATCGGGTTCAAGCGGGGTTGGTGGCAGCGCGGCACCGGCGGCTGGAACCGCCCGGCGCACACCCAGCCGACCGAGTCCACCCCCACCACCGGGACCGGCGGCCCGCAGGACTCCCCCCGCGACTGACCGCTCGACGGCCGTCTGGCCGGGCGCACAGACCAGAGGCGGTATGCCGGCGTGGTGACGGCATACCGCCTCTTCGTGCGCTAGGAGCCGTGGGCCGACGGCGTCCAGCCGACCTGGATGAGGTTGTAGCCGTCCCGGGTGAGCATCCGGCCCCGGCCGGGCACGGCGGGAACCGCCCGCAGCTGTCCGACCAGGGCGCCCTCGGCGGGGTCGCCGCTCAGCAGGATGCCGGGTTGCGCGAGGTCACGCAGCGTCGTGACCAGGTTGTCGTACATCCGGCCCGCGCCGCCGCTGCGACGGGCGACGACCAGGTGCAGCCCGATGTCGACGGCCTGAGCCAGCAACGGGATCAGGGGTTCGAGGGGGTTGCCCATGCTCGTGGCGACGAGCTCGTAGTCGTCGACGATGACGAACGCCTCCTTGCCCTCCCACCACGACCGGTTGCGCAGCTGTTCGGGGGTCACGTCGGCCCCCGGCAGCCGCTCACGCAGGAACTCGAACAGCCCGCCGGCCAGAGCGGCCGCAGTGTCGGCGTTGGTCGCATACTCCGCGACCCACTCGTCGGGGAACTCGCCGAGGTTGGCGCGGCGGTAGTCGACCATGAACAGCTGCGCCTTGTCCGGAGAGTAGAGGCGGGTGACCTCGCTCATGTAGGACCGGAGCAGGGAGGACTTGCCGGACTGTCCGTCGCCGAAGACGAGCAGATGAGGGTCGCGCGTGGCGTTCAAGGCCGTCGGGGCGAGCGAGCGCTCGTTGATCCCGAGGAGGACCTGGGTGGAGTCCGGGGCCATCTCGCGGACCTGCTCGAGGGTGATCGTGGTCGGGAGCAGCCGCAGCTTGGGCCCGGGTGCGCCCTGCCAGGCGTCGCGGATGGCGGTGACCATCTTCTGCACACCGGCGCCGAGGGACCCGGCGTTGCCGTCACCGTCGATGCGGGGCAGAGCGCTGAGGAAGTGGTACTTCGCCTGGACGATGCCCCGGCCCGGACGGTCGGTCGGGATGTTCTGGGCGACCTTGCGGTCGATCTCCGAGTCCATGACGTCCCCGAGCCGCAGCTCGAACCGGGTGCCGAGGATGTCGCGGATGCTCGAGCGGTAGTCCATCCACCGGGTCGTGCTCGTGACGAGGTGCACCCCAAACGTCAGGCTGCGCTGGGCCAGGACCTGCAGCTCGGGCTCGATCTCCTCGAAATCGGAGCGGATCGTGCTCCAGCCGTCGACGACCAGGAAGACGTCTCCCCAGCCGTCGTCGACCTCTCCGAGCGCCCGTCGGGTGCGGTAGGTCTCGATGGTGTCGATCCCGTTGGCGCGGAAGTACTGTTCGCGCGCGTCGACGACGCCGCTGACCTCGGCGACGATGCGCGTGACGACGTCAGGCTCCGACCGGGTGCCGATGCCGGAGATATGCGGGAGGTCGCGCAGCCCGGTGAAGCTGCCGCCGCCGAAGTCGAGGATGTAGAACTGCACCTCGCGCGGCGTGTGGGTCAACGCCAGGCCGGTGACGATGCTGCGCAGCAGCGTCGACTTGCCGGAGCGCGGAGCACCGACGACGGCCACGTGACCGGCTGCTCCGGACAGGTCCGCCGGGAGGGTGTCGCGCTTCTGCTCGCGCGGCATGTCGACGGTTCCCAACGGGAAGCGCAATGGCCCCCGCGAGCGCCAGGCCCGCGACACGAGACCGAGCTCGGTGTCGATGGCAAGGTCGGGCAACAGCTGGTCGAAGGTGTCGGGGACGTCCAGCGGGGGGAGCCACACCTGGTGCGCCGCCGGCCCATGGCCGGTCATAGCGGCGACGGACAGGTCGAAGACGCTCCGCTTCTCCTGGGGCGCCAACGCCCCGGACCCCGAGGCCGCGTTCTCGATCACCTCGGACTGCAGGCGAGAGACCACCTCACCGGGGATGAACGCGAGGGCCTCGCGGCGGGCGGTGGTGGACCCGGCGGCCGCGTTGGGACCACGGGTCTTGGGCGGGCCGGACACATACGCGGCCTTGAACCGCCAGAGGGAGGACTGGTCGGGCTTGAGGAACCCGAGCCCCGGAACGGCCGGCAGCTCGTATGCGTCGCCGACGCCGATCACACTGCGGGACTCGGCGGCGGAGAAGGTGCGCAGCCCGATCCGATAGGACAGGTGGCTGTCGAGGCCGCGCAGTCGCCCCTCCTCCAAGCGCTGGGAGGCCAGCAGAAGGTGGATGCCGAGGGAGCGCCCGAGGCGGCCGATGGCGACGAAGAGGTCGACGAACTCTGGTTTGGCGGACAGCAGCTCGGAGAACTCGTCGCACACGATGAGCAGGCTCGGCAGCGGCGTCAGGTGCGGAGCGTCGCCCGAGGTCCGGTCCTTCTCGTAGTCGCGGACGGAGGCGTAGTTGCCCGAGGCGCGCAGCAGCTCCTGGCGACGGGTCATCTCACCGGACAGTGCGTCCTGCATGCGGTCGACGAGGGTGAGCTCGTCGGCGAGGTTGGTGATGATGGCCGATACGTGCGGCATACCGGCCATGCCGGCGAACGTCGCGCCTCCCTTGAAGTCCACCAGGACGAAGTTGAGGATCTCGGGGGAATGGGTGAGCGCGAGCCCGAGAACGAGCGTGCGCAGCAGCTCGGACTTGCCCGAACCGGTCGCGCCGATGATGAGTCCGTGCGGGCCCATGCCCTGCTGGGCGGACTCCTTGAAGTCAAGGTTCATCGACTGCCCGTCGGCACCGACACCGATGGGGACCCGCAGCCGGTCGCGCGGGGGTCGGGGCCGCCAGGTGCGCTCGAGGTCGAGGCGGTGGACGTCACCGATTCCGAGCAGGTCGGTCAGCTCCGTGCTCCGGGTGAACACGTCCTCGCGGACCGGGCCCTCGCCCGCGTAGAGCGGCGTGAGGCGGCGGGCCGCGGCCTCGGCGGCCGGGATGCTCAGCTGGTCGGCGAACCCTCGGATCGGCTCCTGCCGGGGAACGACCGCGGCAACGCGTATGCGTGTGGTCGTGTCACCGTCGAGGTGCAACCGCACGCGGGAGTCATCGGTGAGCTCCTCCCAACGCTCGGGCAGGTCGATGATCGTCATGCCCTGCACTCCGTCCTCGGTGACGACGGAGTGGCCGATCGGCACGACGACGTTGTCGAGCACCACCAGGACGTGGGGCGTGGCCGTGCTGCGCGACGGCCCGAACCTGGGGCGCTCGCTGAGGTCGGCCGGCAGGAGCGACACGAGCTCGTCCAGGTCCGTGCAGACCAGGCGGCGCGGACCGGCGGCGTCGGCCTCGCGCCGGCTCTGCGCGTGGGGGAGCCACTTGACCCAGTCCCAGTGGCCGAGAGCGCTCGGCTCGGTCAGGACGGCGATGACGAGCTGGTCGGGGGCGTGGAAGATCGCCGCCTGTACGACCAGCGCGCGGGCCTGGGAGCGGGCGTGCTCCTCGGAGCCGGTCACCTCGATGCGGGCGAACGAGTTGAGGGCGATGGCGGTCGGCAGGTCCGGGATGATCCGGTGGGTCGCGAGGAGGCGGTGCAGCGCCGACGCGGACACGGGGTCGAGCTTGTCGATGGTGTCGGACTCGGGCGGGCGCAGGTCGAGCGCGAGCCGCTGTGGGCCCGAGGCATACCGGACCAGGAGCCAGTCCTCGTCGTCGGTGGAGCGTTCCCAGACGCGCGTGCCCTCCTCGGCAACAGAGGCGAGGGCCACGGGGTCGGGGTGGATCCAGGTGAGGTGACGGCGCTGCTCGGCGCCGGCCTTGCGGGCGACCTCGCGGATGCCGCGCAGATAGCTGAGGTACTCGCGGCGGTTGCTCGTGACCTGAGCGGTCTTGCTGGTGCGCGTGCGCCAGATACTGACGCCGACGAACCCGAGCGAGGCGATCATGAACATGCCGGCAGCCAGGTAGCTCTGCGCTGACTTGCCACTCATCGCGACGAACGCGACGGACCCCACCGAACCCAGCAACGGCACGGCGGTCATGAGCGCGTTGGACGCGGCACCCTCGCCGGCGAACAGCGGTGGCGGCGGCTGCAGGTCGAGCTCGCCGTAGGGCATCGGCGGAGGCTCGATGCGCCCCTCGCGCTGCACGGCGGTCGGCGTGGCGGACATGCCTTTTCCCCTTCGTTCACCCGTGGTGCCGCAGTGCGCGGTGCCCCGATGACTGGTCGGGAAGCCGCGCTGCCCCTGGTGTGCGGCGGGCGCTGGACGAACGGTCGTCCAGTGAGATGATAAAGGCCAGAACCGACACTCGGGTCGACGATGGGCTCGGCCGACTATGATTACGCCCCGCAGGGGTGCGAGTATCACGCCCCGCAGGGGTGCGCCGGCCGGTGATCTCGGCAGCACGCGTACGAGTAGGCACGGGAATGGGCGGGGGAGCAGTCGCGTGACCGACGTCGTGAGCCCGACGTCCGAGGGTGTCCGTCGCTCTCCGGGCGAGGGGACGCGCTGCCTGACCGTCGTGGTCGGTCCGCGTCGTTACGACATCGTCGTCGACGAGCAGCTGCTCGTGGCCGAGGTCCTCGCGCTGGTCAGCCCCGGCTCGGACCTTGTCGCGATGACGATGGCCGGGGTCGCGCTGCCGCTCGGTGAGAGCGTCACCCAGGCCCGCGTCGCGCCGGGCTCGATGATCCTCACCGCGCCTGCACGCACCCGGCTCAGCACCCCTCGGGTGCGCCGCGACGAGCCCGAGGACCCGGACGGTGCCAGCATCGGCCTGACCGGGGGACTGACTGGGGGTCCGCCGGCCCTGCAGGCAGGTGCGGGGTCACGGGCCGCCGCTCCGACGCCGACCTTCGGAGAGACGAGACAGGTCGTCATCTCCGGTGACATCGTGCCCGGTGGACGCTCCAGCAGGCGGGCCCTGGAACGGTCGGCGCCAGCAGCGCCCCGTGCCGAGGTCGCCGACGTGGCGGCACCGGTCCTGAGGGCCAGGCTCGGTGCCGCGCCGGTCGTCCGCACGCCCCGCCGCCCGGCACCGGGACCAGCGAAGACCCAGGACCTGCGGCAGGCGCGCCGGCGGGCTACTCGTGGCGGTTTCGTCCTGATCGCGGTCACCTTGGCGCTGCTGGCAGCACTGGGGTCGCTCAGGGTCACGGGCGACGCCGTCGGCTGGACCGCGCTCGGCGGTGTCGTCATGCTGGTCGTGGGGCTCGTCGTAGTCCAGCTGGCAGACACGCATCGCGTCGTATGCCTCGTCTCGCCGGTCCTCGGGGTGGTCGGCGGTGTCGCCGGCGCTTCGGCTCTGGCCAGCGGGCCGATGGTGCCGCTCATCGGTGGGTGCGCGGGGGGGGCGATCGTCGCGCTGGCGGGACGGGCCACCGGAGGCGCCGACCGCCATGTCCCGCGTGTCTGGTTGGCGTTCTGCGCATCGCTCGGGGGGCTCGCCCTGGCAGCGCTCGCGCTCGGTCTCTCGGCGGCGGGCGTCGCGGCCATTGCCCTCGCGGTGGTGGCGCTGGTCTCACGCACGGCCCCCGACCTGGTCGTGGACGTCGACGACGACGTGCTGCTCGATATCAATCGCCTGAGCGTCACCAGCTGGTCGCCGCGCGAGGCCCGTCGCCGGCTGCGCCGGGGCTGGAGGATCGACGAGCGCGCCGTCGGAGACCTGGTGCGGGTCGCGAGCATCGAACAGGCGGCGGTGCTCCTCGGGCTGCTGGTCGTGACGGTCGGAGCCTCGGCCGTGCTGTTCGACCAGATCCGCCGGGAGAGCCCACTCTCGAGCGCTCTGCTCCTTACGGCGACGATGGCGACTCTGGCGCTGACGGCGCGGGGGTACCGCCGCCGACGGGACCGGGTCGTGCTCCGGTCGGCGAGCGCTGCCTGCCTCGTCGCCCTGACCGTGCCCTGGGTGATGTCGCTCACGGTGGGTGATGCCGTGGTCGTCGCGGTCTGTGGTGTGGGTGCCGCACTGGTCGCGGCCGCGCTGGCCATTGCGGTGGGCGGGGGTTACCGGTCCTTGTGGGCCGGCCGGATCGCCGACCTCCTCGAAATGGTTGCGCTGGTGAGCGCCCTGCCCCTGGCACTCTGGTCGGCCGGCTTGGTTGCGCGGGCCATGGGGCTGCTGGTCTGAGCTGCCGTCTGAGCTGCCCGCTGAGTTACCCGCTGAGCCCTCCCCGCCACACGGCGTGACTCGCATGCTCAGGGATGCATGAGTACGCGCACTCAAATCGCCGGTCGAAGGCGTGCTCTGGCAGGGAAACCCTTGTGGCTGTCCCGCGGCTGGGTAGTGTTCCCCAGGTCGAGCAGGAGGTTGGGCCGGGTATCACCGACCGGAGAACCTCGCCGACACACCGGAACGAGTTCCGGCCGACGAACGTCGAAACACCACACAAGCCCCGGACTCCGGGGAACGAGGAGGGGTCGTGGCTCAGCAGACAACTGCACAACGTTCAGGCGCACAGCAGGCGGCAGCGGGCAAGGTTCGAGCCAAGGAAGGCGAGTTCCAGGCGACGCTCAACACGCTCCTCGGGCACTCCCAGGCGCTGCGCCCCAAGTACAAGGGCCCCGGCGCTGACGCGTTCTTCGTCCTCGTGAGCGGGTGGCTCGATGACGCCGAGGCGATCGTGAAGGACATGGAGAACTTCGCGGAGAAGCTCGTCTCGCAGGACACCAAGACGAACCAGAGCCAGGAAGAGTCGCAGAACAAGTTCACCAACGCGGCCGCCCGACTGTCTACGACCAAGGCCTGACGGCCAGACTTCAGGAGAAGGGAACACATCATGGGCGGTTCAGGCGACCAGATCCTCATCAGCTCCGGCGAGCTGGAGAACATGGCGACCGAGATCGGCAGCGCGCACAAGAAGCTCGACTCAGGCTTCCAGGAGCTCACCGCGGACTTGCTGCGCACGATGGCCGAGTGGGGCGAGGGCACCGCGTCACGCACGGCCTTCAACGACTTCAAGCGGCGCGTCGACAAGATCTTCGCTGAGATGCTCGTGGCTCAGGCGAAGATGCCTCCGGTCGTGCAGCAGGCGGCGCAGGATGCCACCTCGACCGAGAACTACCTGGCCAACAACGTGTGGAGCGGTTGACACAGCCCGCAGTAGACGACACCGGACGGGCTCGCTCAGCCGAGCGGGCCCACCCGTTGTCAGTAGGGTCCGGCGGGGGTCGACGGGGGTTCGACGGGGGGCCGGCGGGGGGAAGGCAGTGGTCGGTTTGGTCTTTGCCGCATCGTCCGTGACAATTGACCGGCTTGACGAGCCAACAAGGGGTGGAGTGACAAGTGGCCTACAACACAGCCATGTCGCCTGACGGGGTGACCCAGGCGGCAAAGAAGAACGACGCGAACACGGCCGAGGCCCTCAAAGCGGCCCAGGCGGCCGTAACGAGTCTGGTCGCGCTCAAGGGCACGGGCCTGTTCGGCACGTCGCCGGCCGGCAAGTCGACCGGTCAGGTCTTCGACGCCGCGTCGTCGGTGATCGACGAGCTCATCGCCGAGGTCAACTCCGCCATCACCGTGTTGAACGCGAACCTGCATGCGTCGGTCGACGCGGTGGTGAAGAAGCAGGAGTCTGCCCAGGCGGACTACGCCAAGCTCGCCTCGGACAACCAGAAGCGGGTCGACGCGATCGGCCAGACCGGGATCAAGCCCGGTGACCCGGGCTACGTCGCACCGCAGCCCGCCACGCAGACGCTCGCGGACCCCCCACCCTCGGGGACGGGGCAGGACAATCCGGGGACCTCGACGCCTCCCGGCGATGGTTCCGGCACCGGTGGAAGCAACTGACGCCCGGCTGGCGCGCCGCTGATGTCTGCTCGACGAAGTACCCTGCGCGTCGCCACCGCCCTGGTGGCGGCGTTGCTCGGCATGTCTGCACCCGCAGCGATCGCGGCACCTGCCGACACCAGCGCTGGCGTCGGGGTTGCAGCTCTCCCCGCCGCGCCCGCTGACCAGCTGACCGACTGGCAGAAGGGCCAGTGGTGGGTCGACGCGACCAAGCTGAAGGAACGCCACGCTGCCGGAATCACCGGAGCCGGTGTGACGATCGCCCTGCTCAACGGTCCGGTCAGCACCTCGGTGCCGGAGCTGCAGGGTCAGGACGTGCGTCCGACCGCTACCAACTGCCAGTCGCAGGAGGAGAGGTGGGGGCCACTCACCCCGGACGTGCCGCTCAGCAAGACGTCGTTCCACACGACGTCGATGGCCGCGCTGCTGGTCGGCAACGGCAAGGGCAACGGTCCGAACGGGACCGGCGTGCTGGGGGTTGCTCCCGGTGCCACGTTGCGGACGTATGCGCTGTTCAACACCCTCGACCCGGCTGCGCACCAGGACCTCGACTGCGACCCTGCGGCTCTGCCGCAGCTCATCGACCGGGTTGTTGCCGACGGCGCCAATATCGTGGAGATCCCGCAGGGACTCCAGGTAGGCTTCGGGGAGTTCCAAGTGGCAGTCAACCGGGCCATCAACAAGGGCGTGATGTTCGTCATCGGAGCCGGCAACGGTGGGGCGAACAGCATCCCCATGAAACCGGCAAACACCACAGGCTTCCTCATCGTCGGCGGCATCGACCAGAACGGCAACGCGACGGCGGACTCACCCACGAGTCTGACGCCGAACTGGGCTACTGCCCAGCTGCTCGACTCGACCTACGACATCCACGTCATGGCCCCAGGGGTGGATATCATCGCCGGTTCGGTCTTGAACGGCGCGTGGACGTCCGACGTGCTCCAGTCCGGGACGTCGGGTTCGAGCGCGATCGTCGCGGGCCAGCTGGCGCTGATGAAGCAGAAGTGGCCCAAGGCCACGAGCAACCAGCTGCTCTACTCGCTGCTCCGCAACGCTCGACGGACGGCCGGCGCCCCGCCGTGGTCTCCGCGCACCGGGTTCGGAGCGACGTCGTTCCAGGCCACCCTGACGACCGACCCTTCCGTCTACCCGGACGTCATGCCGTTCTACGACATGAAGAACGTCGTCCTGGACAACCCGGTCCCGCCCTTCATCCCGGAGCAGGTCGACGCGAACGGACACCTGCCCACCCCTCCTCCTTCGGGCACTGCTTCCTCGACACCGCCCTCGACCGCCTCCGCTCCCAGCGCCACCAACGGCTCGGCGACCCCTCCGGTCGTCGCCGCGGGTGAGGTCGGCGGGTCCAGCGGCGCCCCGCTCGGCTGGCTCCTCGCGGGGGCTGTGCTTCTCCTGATCATCGCCGCAGTCGTTCTGCTCATCCTGCGGAACCGACGTGCGCACCCGACCATCCATACTCCCGACACCCCGACACCAGCCGTGGGCGTCGGACCCGGAAAGGACACTTCATGATTCTCACTCCCGATGGCGGCGGCGGCGGCGGCCCCTCCGGCGGTCCCAACGAGCAGCAGCTCTTCACGGCGGCCTACACATCGTCGACATACTCGATCGACGACGCGGTCACCAACGTCGACACCGCGAAGCAGAACCTCGACGTCGTCGTGGCGCAGCTGGGACGGCTCGTGCCGCAGCTGCAGGAGTCGTGGAGCTCGCCCGACGGGCAGGCGGCGGCCGCATCCACCAAGGACCTCGCCGCCACGCTGTCGAAGAAGAGCTCACAGCTCAAGTCGACGTCTGTAGCCCTCGTGTCGGCGAAGCAGGCCGTGGACGCGGCGCAGCAGTACTGGTCTCAGGCTCAGCCGCCTCCGGTCGCGCCCACGGCCCCGGACTTGGGGTCGACCGCGACGCCGACGGACGCGATCCAACAGGAGATGCAGTACAACCGCCAGAACACGACCTACACCTCAGCGTCGTCGGCGCGCGAACAGGCCATGCAGGTCCAGTACGCCGCTCTCCAGACAAAGCTGGACAGCGCGTCCGCCGCCCTGGCGCAGGCCAACTCCCTCGAGGTGTGGAAGGACCCGCAGAACCCCGCCGACAACTCGGGGGCCGGCAACGGAGCGACCTCCGCCGGCAGCGCTGGGACCGCCCACACCGGTTCCGGTGGCCCCGGTGGCTCGGGGGGCTCGGGGGTTTCGGGGGGCTCGGGGGCCTCGGGGGGAAACAGCGCGGGCACCGTGAGCTCGACCGGAGCGGGCAGCTACGCCGGCCCGGCCGGTCAGGTGGTCTCTAGCGCCGGTTTCCATCCCGTCGGGGCGACTGCGACGAATACGCTGGGCCACGTGCCCGCGGGCGGCACGTCAGGCGTCGTGGGCGGTTTCCCGACGGAAGCCCCCTCGGTGGACGGCACCCTGGTCGGCAACACCAGTGGCGCATCCGTCGGCGGCGTGGGTGGTCTCGGCGGCGGCAGTGGCGGTGGTCTCGGCGGCGTCGCCAGCGGCCCAGGTACCTTCGCGCCCAACGGCGGGGTCGTCGGCGGGGCTGGCGCGGGCGCCGGCGCAGGCGGCACCCTCGGTTCCGTCTCGGGGGCTGGCTCGTGGGCAGGAGGCGCGGCCGGTGTGGCCGGCGGAGGCCTCGGCATCGCTGCCGGGACTATGGGCATGACGGCAGGACGCATGGGCGGCACCGGCACAGCCGGCGTGATCGGCCTCCCGGGCACGGGCGCCGCAGGGACGTTCGGCGGGTCGTCCCGCGCCGGCGTCGCCGGCGGTGTCGTGCGCGGCGCGGGTGCGGTAGGCGGCTCCGGGGGCACCAACCTCATCGGCGGCACCGGCGGCACCGGCCGATCCGGCGGCACCGGCGGCATGGGCGCGACCGGCCGATCCGTCGGAGGTGTCGGTAGTGCCGGAGGTGTTGGCGGTTCCGGTGGTGCCGGACGCGGCGGGGTCTCGGCCGGCGCTCGCGGCTCGGTGGCCGGCGCGCGCGGGGCTTCTGGCTCGACCGTCGTGGGTGGGCAAGGTGGCGCCCAGGGCGCTGGAGCCCGCGGCGCCGGTGGCCGCGGCGCCGGTGGTCGCTCCGGTGGGGCGGCCGGCCGGGTCGCGGGAGCCGGCGGACGGGCTGCGGGTGGTCGTGCGGGAGCCGGTGGGGTGACCGAGGAGGGAATGGCGGCAGGTCGGGCTGGTGCGGCAGGACGTGCCGGATCGGCTGGGTCCGCCGAGTCGATGACGGGTGCGGGCTCCGGGCGCGGAAACTCCGTGGTCAGTGGCGGCAACGGCGCCACGGGCGGACGCAGCAGCGGGGGTCGGGGCAGTGCGGCTCGCGGCGGCGCGGCTCGAGGCGAGGCCGGTCGCAACGCGGCGGGGCGAGCCGGTTCGGGTGTCAAGGGTGGGACCCGTTCAGGCGCCTCCGGTGTGGCCGGAGGCGGGGCGGGCTCCGGGCGCGGCAAGGACAAGGGCAAACGGCCGCCGACAGACCTGTCGCTCGTCACCGAGAGCGACTGGATCGACGAGGGTGAAACCACGGACGGCGTCATCCGCTGACCGGATAAACTCCGTTCCGGGCGTCCACCTTTCAAGCGGACACTCGGTGGGCGTTGGTGTCGGTGGGCGTTAAGGGCAGGTCAATGGGAGTTCATCGGCAGGTCTCAGGCCGGGTAGGGGAGCAGTACACAGCATGACGACGAACACCCAGGCCACCCAGTCTGCGGACCTGGTCCGGCTGACGGTCTCCGCCGGTGACCGCACCACCGACCTCGTGCTGCCATCGCGGCTTCCGCTTGCCGAGATCCTGCCCGAGGTGGTCTCGCTCGTCGGGTCACTCGACGCATACGAGGCCTATGGCGGCTATGCCTTGGTCGCGACGGGGGGCCGGGCTCTCGACGTGGATGCCAGCTTCCTCGCCCAGGGCGTGCACGACGGAGCGGTCCTCACCCTGGTGACCGGTGCCGAGGCCGAGGAGAAGAAGGTCTACGACGACGTCGTCGAGGCCGTTGCGGACTCTGTCGAGGGACTCGGTGGGGGCTGGACCGCCGACAACTCGCGGATGACCACGCTGGCCATCTCCGCTCTGCTGCTGGCCCTCGGTGCCGTCGCCCTCGTCCTGCAGCGGGGCGGCGGACTGGTCGTGACCGTAGTCGCTGCCGTCGCCTCCGTGCTGCTGTTGCTTGCTGGTGCGGTGTTCGCCCGGGTTCGCATCGACCTCGGCGCCGCGGTGACCGTGCTGGTCGCGTCCTCCGTCTATGCCGTCGTCGCGGCCCTCAGTGCGTTCGCCGGTGACATCCGGCATACGCCACTGCTCGTCGCCGGCCTTGCGTTCGCCCTCGTCGGAGCCATCAGTATGGGGCTGCTGCGCGACCACGCCTGGGCGTTCCTCCCTGGTCTGGTCGTCGGCCTGTCCGCGTCGGCTATCGGCTCGATCCTGCTGGTCAGCACCTTCGACGCCAACAACGTCATCGCCATCGTCGCCGTTGTGGCGGTGATCCTCGGCAGCATCATCCCGTGGTTCGCGCTCAGCTCGTCGCGGACCATGGTGACGCCGATGCAGAGCGAGGGGGAGATTCTCGGCGATCCCCTCGCGGTCGACTCCGACCGGGTCACCCGCAGCGTCGACCTGGCCCATGACCTGGTCCTCGGCCTGTCGCTCAGCGTCGGCCTGGTCCTCATCCTCAGCGCGCCGGCCATCGTCCAGCTCGGTTGGGCGGGTCTGGGCGTCGTCTGGGCCGCCGGCGTGGTCCAGATGATGCGCACCCGCCAGTTCCTGCTCGCCCGCGACGTGCTGGTCGGCCTGCTCAGCGGCGCCCTCGGCATCGTCGCCGGCACCGTCACCGCGCTGGTCCAGCACCCGTCCTGGGGCGTCGTCATCGGACCCGTCGTCGGCGTCGTGGCCGCCGCGATCTTCGTCGGGCTGGCCCTCCCGGACAAGACGACGGTGCGTAAGGGTCGGCTGCTGGACGTCTGCGAGGCGCTGGCCTTGTTCCTGCTCGTCCCCCTGCTCATCATCGGCCTGGGCCTGATCACCGCCCTGCGGAGCTGAGCCGTGGCGAGCAAACGTGACCTCGTCCAGGCGCACGGGTACAACCGGCGGCGCCTGGTCTCGGCGTTCCTCAGCGGGGCACCCGGCGGGCGCGAGGTCGAGAGCGTCTCCCGGTCGCGGCCGGTCGTCGCCGGGCTGGCCCTCGGTGGCTTGCTGCTCGGCGGTGCGGCCGTCGCAGGACTGTTCGCACAGCCCCTCCCTGACGGCTGGGACAACGGCTACGTCGTCATCGGCAAGTCCTCGGCGGCGCGGTTCGTCAGCATCAAGGGCAACCTGCACCCTGTCCTCAACGCCACGTCCGCTCGCCTGATCCTGCCCTCCGACAAGGGGTTCCAGGTCCTCGTCGTCGACGACCAGAAGATCGCCGCGACCCCGCACGGGGCCACGCTGGGCATCCTCGGGGCGCCGGACGACCTCCCTCCGGCGAGCTCGTTGCTGCAGTCCGGGTGGGTGTCGTGCTTCGACGGCAGCAAGGCGGTGACCTCGATCTCCGGCACCACAACGCCCGCGAACGCCGACAAGGCCGGCCTGACGGTCCGGATCTCCGGAGGCGGTGAGGATGTCCGATACCTGCTGTCGGCCGGTCGGCGCTACCGGATCCCGACCGCCGGCTACGACCCCGTCAAGCAGTACCTCGGTCAGCTCGAGACCCCGGAGCCGGTCGCCGGCACCTGGGCCGACCTGTTCAACCCCGGGACCGAGCTCAGCTTCGCTGGGTTCGCCTTCTCCGACCCGGCGGCCGTCGGGAGCCCGCTGCCGCCGCAGCTCACCCTGGACAACAAGATCACCTCGACCGGTCAGCTGGTCGTCAACAAGGACCAGGCCAATGCCATGTCGGTGATGGTCGGCAACGGCACCATCCCGCTCAGCCCCTTCGCCGCCGCGGTCTACCAGGCGAGTGCTCCGGGTGATCTCGGCAAGGCGGTCAGCGTCTCGAACGCCGAGCTGGCCACCGTCCAGCCCAGCGAAACCAAGACCTTCGTCCCGGCCGACTGGCCCAAGGCCATCCCGACGACGGCAAGTGGCATACCGTGCGCCGTCCTGCAGACGACCGCGGGCAAGGCGGCGACGACCCACCTCGCCCTGCAGTCTTCGGAGTCACCGTGGGTGAAGCCGCCCAACGGTCAGCAGGTCTACGTCGCGCCCGGCCGTGGCGCCCTCTTCCGGGCCAGCTCGACGGCCACCGCCGGCCCGGTGTCGGTGATCGACCAGTCCGGTCGGTCCTTCACGATCACCGACCCGTCCGACGAGACGCTGGCTCGCCTGGGCTACAAAGGCACCGTCCCCGCCATCGTCCCCCCGTCCTGGGTGTCCCAGTTCACCGCCGGACCGGCCCTGAGCGAGGCCGCCGTCGGCGCGCCCAAGCTCGACGCAGGGCAGTGACGTGCCGGGCAGTGAGCTGGCCGCCGTGAGACGCCGGCGGTCCGGCGTCCCCGCCGTCCGGCGGACCGCGGCGGTTGCCGTCGGACTCGGGTTGGGCTGGGCGATGGTCCTTCTTGCCCCCGCTCCCGCGAGCGCTGCAGACGACAGCTGCACCGGTACGCGTACCGCGCCGGTCTACGTCCCCGACCAGTCGCCCGCGCTTGCCGCCATGGCCCCCACGGAGGTGTGGAAGATCGCGACCGGTAAGGGTGTGATCGTCGCCGTCGTGGACTCCGGGATCGACGTCGGCAACGCTCATCTGCCCGCCGACTCCGCGGTCCTGCCCGGACGGACGCTGCTTCCCGCAGTCGAGGGATGGACGCCGGACCCTGCGGGTCGTAACGACCTGTCGGGCCACGGCACCGCCGTCGCCAGCCTCATCGCCGGAAGAGCCGTTCAGGGTTCGGGCCAGGTCGGGCTCGCCAAGGACGCCATGCTGCTGCCCATCCAGGTCTTCGGGGTGGAGTCGGTTCCCCAGGGTGGGGACCAGCGGCTCGCCCCGATCGCGCCCACCACGGCCCGGCTCGCCGAAGGGATCCGGCAGGCCGCAGACCTCGGCGCAAAGGTCGTCAACGTCTCCCTCAGTGTCGTCAACCCCGACCAGGGGCTCGCGGACGCGGTCGCCTATGCGCAGGGCAAGGGCGCGCTCGTGGTCGCCAGTGCCGGAGACCGGGGGACGGCCCAGGACACCAAGGACGGACCGCGTTATCCCGCTGCCTTCCCCGGAGTCGTGTCGGTCACCTCGGTGTCCGCCGACCGAACGGTCGACCTGGGCGCCAACATCCAGGGGGACCACATCACCGCGGCCGCTGTCGGGACCGGCCTCAACGCCGCGCTCGGTCACGTGGGTGACTGCCTGCTCACGAACGCGCCGGCGACGAGCTTCGCGACTCCGCAGGTGGCGGCCCTGGCGGCCCTGCTCGCTCAGAAGTACCCAAACGAGGGCCCGGGGCTGTGGAAGTACCGCATCGAGGCGTCCGCCCAGCGACCGCGCGCCGACGTGAAGGATGCTGCCTTGGGGTGGGGGATCGTCTCCCCCTATGACGCGCTCACGATGACCCTGGACTCGAACCGTCCCGGGCCCACGATGCCCGGTCAGGCGGCGCCACCCACGCCCCAGCCCCAGGCGGGGGTGGGGCCCGTCGTGATCGGGGCCGACCCCAACGCCGGGCCACGCCGCGTCGGACTCTGGGTGGCGTTCCTCGCGGTGGCGACCGCCATCGGCCTGCGGCTGGTGCAGGTGCTGCGTCGACGGCCCGCCGGAGAGAGCCCGGGAGAGCGGCCACCCAGGTCTGACGATCGTCCGTCGGGCCAGCCGTCAGTTCACCCGTCAGGGCAGCCGTCGTCTCGGGGTGCCGATGTCGGTACTCGCCCCTAAGGTCGAGATATGAGCGACCAGTCAGAGCAGAGTGCCACCAGCCCCACCGACACCGGGTCCGCCCCGTCAGCACCGTCAGCACCGTCAGCCCCCTCGGCGCAGGAGATCGCCGGGCCGCCCGCCTCGCAGCTCGACAGCAACGACGACGCGGTCAGCTCCACGAGCGACGGCAGCGACACTATCGGCGCTGACCAGCCCGGGCTCGCCTCAGACACGGTCAAGGACCCCAGCGACTGGGTCACGGGTGACGAGTCGATGACCGGAGCCCAGCGCAGCTATCTCGACACCCTCGCCCGACGGGCGGGTGAGCAGCTCCCGGCAGATCTGACCAAGGCGGAAGCGTCGGAGCACATCGACCGCCTGCAGGGCGCCACGGGCACCCCGCGTACCGCGGGCGAAGGTTCCTGAGGAGCGCGTCCCTACACTGTTCGGCCGGTCATGCGGCAGGATTGTCGAGTGAGTGACGCAGGACTGTCGAGTGGATGACGAGGTCGACGGCGGGGTGAACGGCGGGGCGGCCGACGACCCGAGTGACCGTCGGCGCCAGACTCCGCGTCGACCGAACCTGCTCACCCCGGCTTCCCTGGAGGCGGTCGCGGGGTCCGTCGACCCGATGCGCGAGATCGAGGCGGCACACGAGACCGCTGCGGTCCTCGTTCACGCCGGACGGGCCTCCGACGACCCGGGTCTGACTGCTCGGCTGGTGGGCCTCGTCGAGGAGCTCGGGCTGTCCACCGTCGCCGATCTCTGGGCGCACCGACCGCCGCGCAGCCTACCCGGAGCGCTGTGGCGGCTCTACGTGCTGCGCGAGTGGGTACGTCGCTCCCCCGAGGAGGCCAGCGCGGACTACGCCGCGGGGATGCGGTTCGCGGACGTGGACCATGCCGTGGCAGGGGCGGCCGACCCGCCGGGTCCGACCGAGATGACCGCGGTCATCGACACGATCCTGACCGGGGTCTTCCAGGGTGACCTGGCCGTCGCCCTCGAACGCGCCGCGTCGTTCTGCCGGGTCGTGGCCGCCGGCCGAGCGGACCGATCGGAGGGGGAGGAGTCGGCCGACCGCGCCGCCCACCTGCTCGACACGGCCGAGGACCTCAGAGCCGCCGCCTCTCTCTGGCGGCGGGGCGACCTGGTCTGACACCAGCGTACGAGTGACGACAGCTGCGGGGGCCACAGCACGCAGAAATCCACCACCGGAAGGCGTCGACCGCGGGATTCGGGTTATATTTGTCGGGCGTCGGGCCGTGGTAGCCCCGGGTCCCAACTTGCGCCGCTTCGAGCGGCCGCGCGCCGTGAGGCGCTTCCCGGCCCGACGTCCTCTTGACTGCAGTGCAGGCCTCGTGGCCCCGAAGCTCGGTGTCGCGTCAGGTGGGCGACTGGGTCACCGCGGCGTGGTCGGCGTGCTTGGGCTTGTCCTGGATGTGCCGGCCCAGGTCCTTGCGGGCCCGCTCGCGGGAACGCCGTGCCGGGCCACGCCACCCGCACCGGTCACAGCTGCCGAACGCGAACGCCCCGCGCTCCTCGAGACCCGCCGGCATCATCGTGGGTGGTGGCGTCGACCCGTTTTCGTCGGAACCGGATCCGTCGGCGGTGCGCTTGTCCTTCTTCTGCTTGGAACGTTTGCCGAGGCCGGTGGATCGGGGGGGCATGGCGCCCATGATGCTCCACGCGGCGACGGACCTTCCACCGTGCGCGCGTACGCTGCGGGCATGGTCAGTGAGGATCCAGGCGGGGACGAGCTGCGAGACGCCGCCCTCTACGACGAGATCGAGCTCGTGGGCCAGCTCGTGGTCGCGGCCACCTCAACGTCCGAAAGGATGAGCCAGCAGGAGATCGACCGCCTGCTCGGAGTGGGACGCGGAGACTGACCTCCGCCCCCACACCCGTTCACCCACGTTCACCGGGAGTTCCCTTGTGGTCCCCCGCGCCGACGCATACCCGTAGGCTGTCCCAGGCCTCGAACCGGCCTTGGACCGACCGACCGGAGTACCCGACGTGGCGTTTCGCCTCACCCCCAAAGAGGACAGCTTCTACGACCTCTTCGCCGTCTCCGCAGGCCACCTCGTCGAGGCGGCTCGTGAGCTGACCGGCCTGCTGGAGGTCCAGGACCCGGAGGGTCGAGCGGCCATCGTCGAGCGGATGCGCGACCTCGAGCATCTCGGCGACGAGGCGACCCACGAGATCATCCGCCGCGTCAACAGCTCGTTCATCACCCCGTTCGACCGTGAGGACATCCACTTCCTGGCGTCCCGGCTCGACGACTGCATGGACCACATGGAGGAGGCCGCCGACCTGGTCGACCTCTACAAGGTGACCGACCTGCCCAAGGGCGTCGCCAAGCAGATCGAGATCATCGGCCGGATGGCCGAGCTGACCGCCACCGCCATGCCCCGGCTGCGGTCGATGCAGGACCTGTCGGAGTACTGGGTCGAGATCAACCGGCTCGAGAACCAGGCCGACAAGCACTACCGCCGCCTCGTGGCCGCCCTCTTCGAGAACCCCGACGCCATTCACGTGCTCAAGATGAAGGACATTGTGACCGCCTTGGAGTCTGCGGCCGACGCCTTCGAGGGTGTCGCGAACACCATCGAAGGCATCGCCGTCAAGGAGAGCTGACCCGAGGTGGAATGGCTCCCCGTGGCCATCGTGACCTTGGTCGCGATGGGCTTCAACTACACGAACGGCTTTCACGACGCCGCCAACGCGATCGCGACCTCGGTGTCGACGCGCGCCCTGACCCCACGCATCGCGCTCGCGATGGCTGCGGTGGCCAACCTCGCGGGCGCGTTCTTCGGCACCAAGGTCGCACAGACCGTGGGGAGCGGGATCATCGACGCACCGCAAGGCTCAGACGGCCTATGGCTGGTCGGCGCGGCCCTGGTCGGCGCCATCGGGTGGAACCTGCTGACCTGGTGGAAAGGCCTGCCGTCGTCCTCGTCGCACGCGCTGATCGGCGGCCTCGTGGGGGCGGCGCTCGCGGCATCGGCCCGGGTGAAGTGGGACGGCGTCCTGGACAAGGTCGTCATCCCCATGGTCCTGTCCCCGATCGCGGGGATCGTTCTCGGTTATCTCGTCATGACCATCCTGCTGTGGAGCTTCCGCAAGTCCAACCCCTACAAGGTCTCTCGCGGTTTCCGCTACGCCCAGACTGCATCCGCAGCAGCGATGGCCTTCGGCCACGGCCTGCAGGACGCGGCCAAGACGGCCGGCGTCGTGGTGCTGGCGTTGACCATCGCGGGCTACCACGACGGACCCGGTGTCCCGCTGTGGGTGCTGGTCCTGTCGGCGATCGTGATCAGCGCCGGCACGTATGCCGGTGGCTGGCGGATCATGCGGACGCTCGGGCGGCGGATCATCCACCTCGACCCGCCGCAAGGGTTCGCGGCGGAGGTGACGGCTGCCTCCATCCTCTACGTCGCCGGACTGTCCTTCGGTGCGCCGATCTCGACGACGCACACCATCACCTCGGCCATCATGGGGGTCGGCGCCACCAAGCGGCTGTCAGCCGTCCGGTGGAGCGTCGCCGGATCGATCGTGGCTGGCTGGGTGCTCACCATGCCGGGCGCGGGTCTGGCCGCGGCCGTGACGTACTGGGTCTCGCTCCTCGTGCACTGATGCGCACTGACCGACACACAGGCGATCGGGTCAGCCGAAGCGGCCGCTGATGTAGTCCTCAGTTGCTTGTTCGGTCGGGTTGCTGAAGATGTTCTGGGTCGTGTCGATCTCGACGAGCTTGCCGGGTTTGCCGGTCGCAGCAAGGTTGAAGAACGCCGTCCGGTCGGAGACCCGGGACGCCTGCTGCATGTTGTGGGTGACGATGACGATCGTGTAGTCCGCCTTGAGCTCGGACACCAGGTCCTCGATGGCCAGCGTGGAGATGGGGTCCAGGGCTGAGCACGGCTCGTCCATCAGCAGAACCTGAGGACGCACCGCAATCGCCCGTGCGATGCACAGCCGCTGCTGCTGGCCACCGGACAGGCCCGCACCCGGCTTGGCGAGGCGGTCCTTGACCTCGTTCCACAGGTTGGCGCCCTTGAGGGACTTCTCGGCCGCCTCGTCGAGCTGCTTCTTGTTCTTCAGCCCCCCGAGCCGTAGGCCGGCGACCACGTTGTCGTAGATCGACATGGTCGGGAACGGGTTGGGACGCTGGAAGACCATGCCCACCGTGCGGCGCACGGACACCGGGTCGACCGACGGGGCATACAGGTCCATGTCGTCGAGCATGACGCTCCCCTCGACCCGCGCTCCGGGGATGACCTCGTGCATCCGGTTCAAGGTGCGCAGGAACGTCGACTTGCCGCAGCCCGACGGCCCGATGAAGGCCGTGACGGTGCGCGGCTCGATGGTCATCGTGACGCCCTCGACTGCCTTGAACTCGCGGTAGTAGACGTCGAGATCCTTGACGTCGATGCGCTTGGCCATTGATGTTGCCGTGCCTTTCGGGGGCGGTCAGTTCTTCACTCGGGCAAAGCTGGCCACGAAGCGGCCGATCAGGTTGATGACGAGCACGATCAGGATCAGCGTGCACGCCGCGCCCCACACGCGCTGCGCGCTGACCGTGTCACCGCTCATGAACCGGACGTTGGTGTTGATCAGGGTCGGGAGAGCGGCCATATTGCCGCTGAAGGGGTTCTGGTTCAGGTACTGGGTGTAGGCGGCAAGGAGCAGCAACGGAGCGGTCTCGCCGGCCACCCTGGCGAACCCCAGCAGACCACCGGTGATGATGCCCGAACGGGCGGTGGGGATGACGATATGCAGGATGGTCTTCCACTTGGGGACGCCCAACGCATATGACGCCTCACGCAGCTCGTTGGGGACGAGCCTGAGCATCTCCTCGGTCGAACGGGTGACGACGGGGATCATCAGCAGGACGAGGGCGAGGCTCGCGCACAGGGGGATCAGCTGGAGCCCGAACGTCGTCACCCACACGGCGTAGATGAACAGGGCCGCGACGATGGAGGGCACCCCGCTGAGGATGTCGACCATGAAGCTGACCACCTTCGTCAGCCGGCCGCGGCCGTACTCGATGAGGTAGACCGCGGTCGCGATTGCGATGGGGATCGCGATGATCGAGGTGATCGCCGCCATGGTGAGGGTGCCGACGAGGGCGTGCCGCATTCCGCGGATGCTGTCGTCGAAGCCTGCGGCGCCGACCCCGGACTGGTCCTTGAGCCACCAGGTCGCGGACAACATGACGGTGAAGCCCTTGGACACGACCGTCCACATGATCCAGACGAGGGGCACGAGGGCAAGAAAGAATGAGGACCACATGACGACCGCAGCGACCGTGTTTGTGGTCGTGCGGCTCGCCGAGCGGTGTGCCGCCAGGCTGGGGACCGCCACGCGCGGGGCGGCCACGGCCTCGTTGGACGTGCTCATTCGGAGAACGCCGCTCTGCGAGCGATGACGACTCGGGCCGCCGCGTTGACGACGAAGGTGAGGATGAACAGGACGAGCCCCGCGGCGATGTAGGCGCCGGTGCCGAGGCCCGGGGTGAGCTCGGCCGCGTCGGCGGCGATCTTCGAGGCGAACGTCTCGCCGCCGTTGAACAGCGACCACGTCCACTCTGTGCCACCGGGGAGTGCGGAGAGGATGAGGAGCACGGCGATGGTCTCTCCCAGTGCGCGTCCGAGGCCGAGCATCGAGGCGCTGATGATCCCGGCGCGCCCAAAGGGCAGGACTGCGATGCGGATCGTCTCCCACTTCGTCGCCCCGAGAGCCAACGCGGCCTCCTGATGTGCACGCGGAGCCTGGGCGAACACCTCACGGGTGATCGCCGTGACGATGGGCAGGACCATCACCGACAGGACCAGACCGATGAGGAAGATCGTCGTCCCACCGGTGACCGTGCCAACGGGCCGGAAGAACGGGATCCAGCCGAGCCAGGTCCCCATCCAATTCTGAATGGGGACGAACTGAGGGGCAACCACGTAGGCGCCCCAGAGTCCGTAGATGATCGACGGGACAGCCGCGAGCAGGTCGACCAGAGCGGCCGCGGGCTTGGCGAGCCACGTCGGCGCGTACTGCGTGATGAACAGGGCGACGCAGATCGACACGGGAACCGCCACGACCAGTGCGACGACGGATGTCGACACCGTGGTCCACAGCAGCTGCAGGATGCCGAAGCTCATCGGCTGGGCGGTGACCCAGTCGCGCGAGGTAACAAAGTTCGCGCTGTTGGCGAGCAGGGCCGGGATCGCCTGCGTGACGAGAAAAATCGCGATGAGCACGACCATGGCGACCACCAGCAGTCCGGAGCCGGTCATCAGCCACCGGAAGATCCGGTCCGCGCGCTGGGTGGACACGGCCCCGTCTCCCAGGCCGCTGTGGTGCTGGCCTGGCGAAGGGAGCTCTTCGGTGACAAATCTCCCGGATATCGAGGTCATCGACCTAGGCTCCGATCACGACTCCCGGTCGACGGACGTGAGTGCCGCCGACCGGGAGAGGGTGGTGAGTGGTCAGGAGATGGCCGCGACAGCGGTCTGCACCTTGGACTGGATCTCCTTGGGAAGCGGGGCCGAGCCGACCTTGGTCAGGGTGCTCTGGAACGCGTGCGAGGAGAGGAAGGTCAGGAACGCCTTCACCTTGGTGCCCTTGGCGGCGTCGGTGTACTTCGAGCAGACGATCTCGTAGGTCACCAGGATGATCGGGTAGGCGCCGGACGCCTTGGTCGCGTAGTCGATCTTGAGGGCCAGGTCGTTGCCCGTGCCGGCAACCTTGGCGGCGCCGACCGCAGCGGCCGCGGATTCGGCGGTCAGCTCGACCGGCCCCGAACCGGAGTCGATCTGGGCCATCGACAGCTTGTTCTGGATGGCGAACGACCACTCGACGTAGGTGATGCCGCCGTCCGTCGCAGCGAGCGCCTGGGACACGCCGGCACTCTGGGCCTTGCCCTGCCCGACGCCACCCTTCCAGGTCTTGTCATGCGGGGCGGTCCAGCCGGAGGGGGCGACCGTGTGCATGAAGTTGGTGAAGTTGTCCGTGGTGCCCGAAGAGTCGGACCGGAAGAACACCGAGATGGGGGTGGTCGGCAAGGTTGCGCCGCTGTTCTTAGCCGCGATCGCCGGGTCGTTCCACGCCGTGATCTGGCCCGAGAAGATCTTCGCGATCAGATCCGGGGTCAGGACGAGCTTGTCGACGCCTTTGAGGTTGTAGGAGACGGCGATCGGGCCGGTCACCATGGGCAGGTTCCAGGCCTCGGAGCCGCAGGAGGCCTTGGCCTTGTCCGGCTCGCCCTTGTCGGCGTTGAGCGCGGAGTCCGAGCCGGCGAAGTCGATCTGGTTCGCGAGGAACGAGGTGATGCCCGCGCCGGACCCGGTCCCGTTGTAGGACACCTTGGCCTCTGGGCAGATGCCTTGGTATGCCGAGGTGGCCTGCTGGAACGCGTTCTGCTGGGCGGTTGAACCGGCCGCAGACAGCGAACCGGAGAAGCAGCTGGTCGCGCTGGTGCTGGTGGCGGCGCCGCTACCGGCGGCCGGGGCGTCGGTGTTGCTGGCGCTGCCGCAGGCGGAAAAGGCCAGGGCGCCGGTCAGGGCGACGGCGCCGATAGCGCTGGTACGGATGAGTCGCACGAGATTCGTCCTCTTTGTCTCACATCGGGGTCTGGGTCGCCCATCAGGGCGGGGACTGTCACCGCCCCCGGCGGCTCGTCCCAGACCGCACGGTAGAGCCCTCGGATGACGGGACGTCCCTGCTGGGTTAACGACGGGTGAACGGGGCCCAAAGGCTTGGGACCACGCGGTTTCCGTGCAGAGGACCGGCACCTCAAGAGCTGGTACGGCTCAGGGCTGGTGACGTTCCACGGCGACCACCCGCGCCCCTCCAGGACCGGCTCCGGTCCCGACGACGTGACAGACCAGCACCTCGCCCTTGGCCATCGCCTCGTCGGCAGCAGCACGCAACGCATGGTCGGCCTCCGGGCCGCCGTCGGCCGCGAGGTCGACCCGGTCGCGCAGGCACTCGAGCAGGCTGGGCAGGAGCGGCCCGTGGCTGCACGCGGCGGCGGCCGCGCCCCGTTCGAGGACCCGCTCGAGGTGGTGGAGGCTGCGGCCCGGGTCGGCGGTGAAACCTTCCTCGGACAGGCCGTCCTTGAGCTTCACGGGCAGTCCGGCGGTGGCAGCATAAGGGCGCAGCGTGGCGGCGCACCGGGCCGAGCTCGACGAGACCAAGCGCGTCACCCCGTATGCCGCGAGCAGGGGCACGATCGCCTCCGCCACCGCGGCGCCGCGGGTGTCGAGCGGTCGAATGCGGTCGTCACCGTGCCACGCGGAGCGCGACCTGGCATGCGCGTGCCGGATCAGGCAGAGCGGCCAGGTCGTGAGCCGCCCGGACGCGTCCGCCCGGACCACGCCCCTCAGCTGCTCACGGTCGCGGGCGTAGTCGAGGCGGTCGTGAGCCGCGGCCACCTCCAACCAGGCGACCTCGTCGATCTCGTTCTCCAGACGGCCCGAACCGCCGATGACCTCCGAGGCCCAGTAGCGGACCTGCTTCGACGCCGGCTGCCCCGTGCGGTCGAGCACCGTGTAGCTCACCGGTGGGAGCGGCATACCGAGGCGGACTCGAAATCCGGTCTCCTCCAACGTCTCTCGGGCAGCCGCTACGGGCCAGTCCTCACCCGGGTCGAGCTTGCCCTTGGCCCAGGACCAGTCGTCGTACTTCGCTCGGTGCACCAGGGCAACCTCGAGGTGGCCGCGACGACGACGCCACGGAACGGTGCCGGCCGCCGGGACGACCGTGTCGTGAGGGCTGCTGAGTGGGGCCACGAGCTCGGAGGGTCGCTAACGGCGGCGCGCCTTGCGGCGCCGTTTGAGGTGGGTCTCGATCAGGGCGGACTGCACGTCGACGAGGGGCTCCCCGTCGTCGCTGCGGTAATGGCGCGTCCACCTGCCATCGGCGGACAGCTCCCAGCGCGAGGTGGTTTCGGCGGTGCCGCGGTCCAGCAACGAGGTGATGTCCGCGATGTGGGCCGGGTCGGCGATGCGTAGCAACGCCTCGACGCGGCGGTCGAGGTTGCGGTGCATCATGTCGGCGCTGCCGATGAACACGATGGGCTCGCCGTCGCCGCCGAACCAGAACACGCGCGAGTGCTCGAGGAACCGGCCGAGGGTGGACCGGACGGTGATGTTCTCGCTGTACCCGTCGACACCAGGTCGCAGCGCACAGATGGCCCTGGCCCAGATGTCGACGCGGACACCGGACTGCGAGGCGCGGTAGAGCGCGTCGATGATCTGCTCGTCGACGATCGAGTTGACCTTGAACACGATCCGGCCCTTGCCGGACTGTTCGTGCCGCAGCGTTTCTGCCTCGATCTGCTCGAGCAGCCCGGTGCGAACCGTGCGGGGTGCGACGAGCAGCCGCTTGAACCGGCTGCGTGGCGCGATCCCCGAGAGCTGGTTGAAGAGCCGAGTCAGGTCCTCGCCGACCTGCGGGTCGCAGGTGAGGACGCCGAGGTCCTCGTAGATGCGCGCGGTCTTGGGGTTGTAGTTGCCGGTTCCGATGTGGCAGTAGCGGACCAGGCTCTCGGCCTCCTGCCGCACGACCAGGCAGAGCTTCGCGTGCGTCTTCAGCCCGACGATGCCGTAGACGACGTGGACCCCGGCCTGTTCGAGCTTGCGCGCCCAGCTGATGTTGTTGACCTCATCGAACCGCGCCTTGATCTCGACGACGGCCAGTACCTGCTTACCGGCCTCAGCGGCGTCGATCAAGGCGTCGACGATGGGCGAGTCTCCGGAGGTCCGGTAGAGGGTCTGCTTGATGGCGAGGACCCGGGGGTCGGCCGCCGCCTGCTCGATGAACGCCTGCACCGACGTCGAGAACGAGTCGTAGGGGTGGTGCAGCAGGACATCCTTGGAGCGCACGGCGGCGAAGATGTCGTTGGCCTTGGACGACTCCTGCGGGGAGAGGTCGGGGTGGGTGAGCGGCACGAAGTTGTCGTACTTGAGGTCGGAGCGTTCCAGGTCGCCGACGATGAACAGCGAGATCAGGTCGAGCGGCGCCGGGAGGCGGTAGACCTCGCTGGAGCTGATCTGAAGCTCTCGGCGGAGCAGGTCGAGAACGTGGTCGTCGATGTCCTCCTCGACCTCGAGCCGCACGGGTGGGCCGAACCGGCGGCGCGTCAGCTCTTTCTCCAACGCCGTCAGCAGGTTCTCGGCGTCGTCCTCCTCGACCTCGAGGTCCTCGTTGCGCGTCACCCGGAAGGTCGTGTGCTCGTGCACCTCCATGCCGGTGAACAGCTGGTCGAGGTGGGCGGCGATGACGTCCTCGAGCGGGACGAACCGGACCGCGTACTCTCCGTCGTGGGTCTCGGCCCCGACGCGCAGCAGCCGGGGGAGGAGCGGGGGCACCTTGACGCGAGCGAAATGCTCGTTGCCGGTCTTGGGGTTGACCAGCGTGACCGCGAGGTTGAGCGACAGCCCGGAGATGTAGGGGAACGGGTGCGCCGGGTCGACCGACAGCGGCGTGAGGACGGGGAAGATCTGCTCGGTGAACAGCTCGGACAGCGGGGCGCGCTCGGCCTCGGTCAGCTCTCCCCAATGGGTGAGCGTGATGCCCTCGGCGGCCAGCGCCGGCCGGATCTCGTCGAGGAACACCTTGGCCTGGAGCCCCATCAGCTGCTGCGACACCTCACCGATGGCCTCAAGGACCTCGCGCGCCTCCAGCCCGGAGGCCGAGCGGACCGCCAGGCCGGCGGCGATGCGCCGCTTCAGGCCGGCGACCCGGATCATGAAGAACTCGTCGAGGTTGTTGGAGAAGATCGCGAGGAACTTGACCCGTTCGAGCAGCGGCACTTCGTCGTCCATGGCCAGCTGGAGGACTCGCTCGTTGAGCTGCAGCCAGGAGATCTCGCGCTCGAGGAACCGGTCGGCGGGCAGGTCCTCGGTGCGGATGAACCGACCGTTGGCTCCGCGTGCCGGTACTGTCGCTGGCGAGCGCGTCGCCGGGATGGCGCTGGCCAGCGAACGGACTACGGGCAGCTGGTCAGACCCGTCGGCGGCCGCCGCGCTCGCCCTGGTCGACAGAGACTCGTCGGACGGTCCAGGGTCGTGCGTTGTTCCGGCCGCGCGCTCGGAGACGTCGGTGCTCATGAGGTCATCGTTCCACCCTCGGGCGAACTCTGAGCCCTGCGGGCTGTGGAGTTCGTCGCGCGCGCATACATCCGGTCGACGGAGCGCGGGGTGAACCCCAGACTGCGATAGACCCTGAGCGCGGCCGGGTTGTCCCCGTCGACGTAGAGGATCACGTCGCGCAGCCCGAGACCAACGAGGTGGTGGAGGCCGAGGAGGGTGACGGGACGTCCTAGGCCACGGCCCTGGTATGCCGGGTCGACCCCGACGACATAGACTTCGCCGACTCGGGCGGGACCCTTCTGACCCGCCTCGTGGACCTTGGTCCAGTGGAAAGCCGCGACCCGGTCCGGCTCGTCGGCGGGGACCACGAGAAACAGCCCGGCGGCCTCGAACCACGGTTCCGCCATCCTGGCTCCGAGGTCGGCGCGCGTCATCCGGCCCTGTTCCGGATGGTGCACAAAAGCCGCTGCGTTGACGCGTACCCATTCGTCCTCGTCTCGGCCGGTCTCGAACGACCGTGCCGTCAACCCCTGTGGCAGAACGACATCCGCCAGCGCCGGGGGTTCGTCCAACCGGCGACCGAGCACCCACAGCTCACGCACGACCACCAGATCTCGCGCTGCCGCAAAGGCTGCGGCGGCCGGCACGTCCCCGTGCGCCCAGACCCGCACGTCCTCAGGCAGGTCGGTGAGCAGCTCCGACCCGACGCCGGCGCGTCGGTGTTCCGGGTCGACGACCAGCTCGGCCGTCCCGTCGGCCAGCTGGGCGTACCCCGCGAGGTCGGCACCGACATACACCAGCCGGTGGCTCGCCCCCAACCCACGTAGGGCGAGGAGGGACCGCTCCGAGAGGGCTCCGGTCCCGTCGAGTGCGGCGGCGCTGTCGACGAGGGCCAGCACGGCATCGCGTTGGTCGTCGGTCAGCGAGGGCGAGGGCTTGCTGGGGGTCGGCACGTCAGGAGTTTACGAAGCCGACGCACAGGAGCCCTCGCGTACCAGCCGGTTCTGTGACTAGCCTGCCAGGGTTCGGGGAAACCGCTGCGAACCAGGGAGAGTCATGTCATCAGCAGTACCTCGGCGCCTCGTCGGCGCCGCCGCGGTGGGGGCCTGCGCTCTCGCCGGCGTCTTCGCGACGGGCGGGACGTCGCAGGCCGCGTCCCCGAAGACGGTGGACGTCCAGATCCTGTCGTTCAACGACTTCCACGGGAACCTCGAACCACCGGCGGGCAGTAGTGGCCGGCTGGTCACCGGGCATGCTCTCAACCCGGCCACCGGGCTGCCGGTCGACGTCAACACCGACTCACTGGTCCCTCCCGGTGTCGGCGGCGTCGAGTACCTCGCCACCCACCTCAAGCAGGCCCGTGAAGGGCACCCCAACACCTTGACGGTCGCGGCCGGAGACCTGATCGGCGCGTCCCCGCTCTTGTCGGCGGCCTTCCACGACGAGCCGACGATCGAGTCGATGAACAAGCTGGGACTCGACGTTTCGGCCGTGGGCAACCACGAGTTTGACGAGGGATACCTCGAGCTGCAGCGGATGCAGCGGGGCGGCTGCATCGACGACGGTGACGGCGCCAACAACCAGAACTCTTGTGCGGACCACACTTTCACCGGGGCCGACTTCCACTACCTGGCCGCCAATGTGGTGAAGGTCAGGTCCGGCAAGACGATCCTGCCGCCGTTCCGGGTGATCTCGGTCGGGGGAGCCAAGATCGGGTTCATCGGCATGACGCTGCACGACACGCCGAGCATCGTCACCGCCTCCGGCGTCCAGGGCCTGCGGTTCAACGACGAGGTCACCACCGCCAACGCCCTCGTGCCGGTGCTGCGCGCTCGTGGTGTCAACGCCATCGTCGTGCTGGTTCACCAGGGTGGCGTGCCTGGGCAGCAGACCTGGTATGACTCGAACAACCAGCCGTACCAAGTGAACCCGTCGTACGATGCGGCGTGCGCGAACGGTGCCCAGCTCGACCCGAGCTCGCCGATCCTGCCGATCGCACAGAAACTGGACCCCGCGATCGACATGATCGTCTCGGGCCACACCCACCAGCCGTACGTATGCAGCGTCCCCGACCCAGCAGGTCATGCACGGCTGTTGACATCGGCGTCGTCGTTCGGACGGTTGTTCACCGAGACCAACCTGACCTACGACAAGACCACGAACGACATCGTCCGCGCCTCCGTCACCGGCACCAACATGCTGGTGACCCGCGATGTCGCGAAGGACACGGACCAGACCAACCTGATCAACACGTACAAGACGCTGGTCGCACCGATCTCCAACAAGGTCCTCGGCAGCATCACCGCCAATGTCACCCGGACCCCGAACCCCGCAGGTGAGACGCCGCTCGGCGACCTCATCGCCGACGGGCAGCTGGCCGACCCCAGCGTGGTCACGGCCGGAAAGCAGCCGCAGATCGCGTTCATGAACCCCGGCGGCATCCGGGCCGACCTGATCTACGCGAAGGACCTCGCGAACCCGGTGGATGCCGACGGGACGGTGCTGTTCGGTGAGGCGTTCACAGTGCAGCCGTTCAGCAACTACATGGTCTCGATGGGCCTGACCGGCGCCGACATCTATGCGCTGCTCACCCAGCAGGTCACCGGCGGCAACACCGGCACCGGCAAGAAGACCCTGCAGATCTCGAAGGGCTTCGCCTACACGATGACGCCGTCGGGCCCCGTCGACGGAAGCGTGACGCTCGGCGGGGTGGCCATCGACAAGACGGCGACCTATCGGGTGGTCGCGAACAACTTCCTGTCCGACGGCGGCGACAGCTTCCTCGCCTTCAAGAACGGCACGGACAAGTACTTCGGGGGCAACGACCTCGACGCGTTCGCGTCCTACCTGCCGACCGTCTCCCCCTATACGCCGGCCCCTCCCATGCGGATCGGCGGCAGTGTCGGCTGACGGGCGCGCAGCAGAGAGAGGGGCTTCTGGGTCGGTCATCCGGCCCAGGGGCGCTTCGCTGCGTCGTCGGCTGGTCAGGCGGGTGCGCTGATTTCGACGTCGCGGGGACGGTCGACGACGAACCGGTAGCCCACGTTGCGGATCGTGCCGATGAGGGACTCGTGCTCGCTGCCGAGCTTGGCCCGCAGCCGTCGCACGTGCACGTCCACGGTCCGGGTGCCGCCGAAGTAGTCGTAGCCCCAGACCTCCTGCAACAGCTGGGCCCGGCTGAACACCCGGCCCGGGTGCTGCGCCAGGAACTTCAGCAGCTCGAACTCCTTGTAGGTGAGGTCCAGGACATGACCGTGGACGCGCGCCGAGTAGGCACCCTCGTCGATGGTGACCTCGCCGGCACGGATCGGGCCGACCTCCTCCTCGACCGTCGGATCGACCCGTGTCATCGCCAGCCGCAGCCGGGCGTCGACCTCGGCGGGACCGGCGCTGTCCAGAACCACGTCGTCGACGCCCCACTCGCTGGTCAGGCCGGCGAGCCCGCCCTCGGTCAGAACCGCGATGAGCGGGCTGGACAGCCCGGTGGCCCGCAGCACTCGGCAGAGCGACCGCGCCTGGGCAAGCTCGGAGCGCGCGTCGATGAGCACGACGTCGCAGGTCGGGGCGTCGACCAGGGCCGTGGCCTCGGCGGGAAGGATACGCACCTGGTGGCTCAGCAGGCCCAACGCCGGCAGGACCTCGGCGCTGGGTGCCAGCGCGTTGGTGAGCAGCAGCAGGTGGACCATGGCCCGAGGATAATCGGGTCACCACCCCTGGCGGCTATCCCTGTTCACCCACCAGATGTCGGATGGACATCCGGGTATTCCGCCAGCCCGAGTGCTCCCTGCACCATCGATCGACTCCCTGCGACGACAACGAGGCCACGATGACCACCACCCCGGACAGCTCCGGCCAGGTGACGGTCCGCTACTGGGCGGGGGCCAGGGCGGCCGCCGGGGTGGGTTCGGACCTCGTCGCGGCCTCGACGGTGGGCGAGGCGGTCGAGGCGGTCCGTGCGCTGCACCCCGCTCTGGAGCCGGTTCTTGCCGTCGCGAGCTTCCTCGTGGACGGCGTCGCCTCCGGTCCGCAAGCCTCCCTCGCGCCGGGCGGCACCGTCGAGGTTCTCCCTCCCTTCGCTGGGGGGTGATGCGAGGATGCCCTCCGTGAGTGCGCAGGACGAGGGGACGCCGCGCCCTGCCGAGTCGGCCGAGTCGGCGGAGCCGGCCGAGCCGTCGGAGCCGGCCGAGCCAGCCGAGCCGGCGGAGGGCGACGCCCCCACCGTGCGCCTCACCCGCGCCGCGATCCGTCAGGCCCGGACCGCATCCACCACCCCCGCCGCCGTCTCACCGGCCGCAGCTCCCGTCCCGCTCGTTCCCGCCCCTCTGGTCGTCGTCGTCATGGCGGGGCTCGCCACCCTGGTCGGTCTGTCCGCGCTCGCCGGCCCAGGAGCAGCCTGTCTGGCGGTCGGGTTCTGCGCGGTGGTGCTCGCCTGGGGCTGGGCGCTGCTCGTCGAGGCGCCCGTGCCGCGGACCGCGACAGCCGTCGTCGGAGCCGGAGTCGTCGCGATCACGGCCACGGCCGGACTCACGCAGACGGAGCCCTACCTCACCTGGGTACCTGTGGCGTTGGCCGTCAGCGTCATGGTCGCCTTCCTGCGTGAGGTGTTCCGCCCGCACGGGCGCCCGCACCTGACCCACGGCATGGCCGGGTCGGTCGGTGCGCTGGCGGTGACGACGTCCGGGGCGACGATGGTCGCCCTCCCGCACTACCCCCGAGGCGGGCCGTGGGTGCTGCTGGGCATGGTCGCTGTTGCCCTCGCCGCCCTGGCCCAGCTGCTGGCGAGGTTCGACGTCATGCGGCGGTGGCTGCTGCTCGTCGTCGTGGTCCTCGGGGTCGGGGGGGCGCTGGTCGTCGCCGCCGGAGCCGGAGGCATACCGCTGCTCGGCGCCGCAGCTGTGGGCGCGCTCGTCGCGGTGATCGCCCACTCGATGCTGCGCATCCTGCTCGTCCTGCCGACAGCTCGAGGGACCCAGGCGCTGGCGTCCGCGGCGTCGGCATCGGTCCTGGTCGTCGGGGTCCTCGTCTACGTCGTCGCCCGGTTCTACGCGGGTTAGCCGCTCAGTAGACCAGCGCCTGCACCCCCGCGCCGAGCGCCTCCTCGACGAAGGTGGCGGCGCCGGCGATCCGGGCGCCGGGGAGCAGGTCTGCCTCGGTGAGCTCGCGACGAGCCGCGCACTGCGTGCAGACCGTGACGGCCCGCTCGCTGAGCAGGGCGTCCCTCAAGTCGGCGAGCGGCGCCGCCTGCGGGAGCTCGAACTTCTCCGCCCGTCCGGGCACCGCGAGCCAGGTGGCCTCGCCGGTGAGCCACAGGCTGACATCGACGCCGCTGGCCAGCGCCGTGGCCGCAACGGTGACGCCTTGGGAGAACCGTTCGGGCGCCTCGGCTCCGCAGGTGATCTTGACAACCAGCCGGCGCCGAGCCGTGGGCTCGGGGGGCATCGACCGCGGCGTGGGGGAGGGCGTGGGAGACAGTGCGGAGGCGGGCTGCGGCGAGGGGATGGTCACAAGAGTCAGGCTACGATCGAGTGGTGTTCGAGCTGGATGTCGACCTGCCGGAGCGCCTGCGTCCGCTTGCCTGGATGATCGGCCGCTGGGAGGGCGTCGGTGTCGTCGGCTACCCCACGATCGAGTCGAAGAACTTCGGTCAGGAGGTCGTCTGCTCGCACGACGGGCGCGGCTTCCTCGAGTGGCAGAGCCACACCTGGCTGCTCGACGAGGACACCGGTGAGAAGGTGCGCCCCCTTGCGACCGAGCTCGGGTTCTGGCGCCCGGGTGAAGACGGCAAGGAGGTCGAGCTCGTGCTCGCCCACCCCACCGGGATCGTGGAGATGTACTACGGCACGATGGCCCCGGCCAAGGTCGAGATCCGTACGGACAGCGTCGTGCGAAGCCCGCACGCCAAGGAGTACAACGCCGGCGCCCGCCTCTACGGCCTGGTCGAGTCGCAGCTGTTCTGGGTGATGGACATGGCCGCCGTCGGACAGGAGCTGCAGAGTCACGTCTCCGCCCAGCTGAGACGGGTGACGTGACCGGTCCGGGGGGCGCGGCCGAGGAGCCTGGCGACACGCTCCGCGACGCGCTGCGCTCCCGCGGCATGCGGTTGACACCGCAGCGGCGAAGGATCGTCCAGGCCCTGACCACACTCGAGCACGGGACCCCCGACGTGGTCGCCACCACGGTGGCAGCCGACGGTGGCCCCGCCCTTGCGTTGTCCACGATCTACCGCGGTCTCGACGCCCTCGAGGAGCTCGGGATCGTCGCCCACTCGCACCTGGACCACCGCTCCCCGACCTACCACCTGGCCGAACATGCGACGCACGTGCATCTCGTATGCCTCGGCTGCCGAGAGGTGTTCGAGGCGCCGGTCGGGATGGCGCACGAGTTCGCCGGGAATGTCCGCGAGGCCACCGGCTTTGACCCTGACGTGACCCACATGGCCATCCACGGCTGGTGCGCACGATGTCGAGAGGCCCGCTCGTGACCACCGCTGTCGCCTCACCCCTGCTGGACCACCCTGGTGCGGTAGCCGGCGACGGAGCCGATGCCGGGGTCGCGGCCCACTATGGGGACCCCCTTCGTGAGCAGCGCTTGCTGGAGGAGGGTCTCGCGGTCGTCGACCTGTCCCACCGGCAGGTCCTGACCGTCACCGGCCCCGACCGGTTGTCCTGGCTGCACTCGATCACCACCCAGATGCTCACCGGCCTCGCGCCGCGCGTGTCGGCCGAGACGCTCGTCCTCAGCCCCAAGGGGCACATCGAGCACGACCTGCACCTCGTCGACGACGGGACGACCACCTGGGTGACCGTCGAGCACGGCACCGGCGACGCACTTCTGGCCTGGCTGGACTCGATGCGTTTCATGCTCCGGGTCGAGGTCGCGGACCGGAGCGCCGACTACGCCGTCCTCGGTGAGCCGCACGCGGCCGAGTCAGCTCCGGGTGAGCCGCTCGCCTGGCGCGACCCCTGGCCGGGGCTGGTCGGTGACACCGCGGCATACGGGCCGCTCGAGGGTCATCCCGGCGCAAGCCGGCGTTGGCGAGAGCTGATCGTGCCGCGCGGTGACATCGTTGCCGCAGCGGCAGACCGTCCGCTGGCGGGCACCTGGGCCAGCGAGGCCCTGCGCATCGCGGCCTGGCGTCCGCGGTTCGGTTTCGAGACCGACCACCGCACGATCGTGCACGAGGTCGACTGGATGCGCACGGCTGTGCACCTGCACAAGGGCTGTTACCGCGGGCAGGAAACCGTCGCGCGCGTCCACAACCTCGGCCGGCCGCCGCGGCGTCTGGTGTTCCTGCACCTCGACGGGTCGGGTCACACCCTTCCCGAACGCGGCAGCGACGTCGTCATGGGGGACCGCACGGTGGGTTTCCTCACCTCCGTGGGCCGCCACCACGAGCTCGGACCGATCGGCCTGGCGCTGGTCAAGCGCAACATCCCCGTTGACGTGGAGCTGACCGCCGCCGGCGTCCAAGGGGGGCAGGAAGTCGTCGTCGCGCCCTGACATCATGACCGCGTGAGCCCCTCCAGCGTCGGAACCCTCATCACGGTCGCCCCCACCGGGGCCGAGAGCCGGAAGGCCGATGTACCCCAGCTGCCGACGACGCTGGATGAGCTGGTCGACACTGCGGTGCGATGCGAGGCGGCGGGGGCCACGCTCATCCACCTCCACATCCGCAACGCCGAGCACCGGCCGACGCTCGACCACGGGCTGCTGCGGGCCAGCGTCACCGCGCTGCGCGAACAGACCGACCTCGTCGTCCAGCTGTCGACCGGGGGGAGCGTGCACGACCCCCTGGACCTGCGCCTCACCGTCCTCGACGCCGAACCCGACTCGTGCTCGCTCACCTGCGGCACCACCAACTTCGGCGCCGAGGTGTTCCTCAACCCGTGGCCGTTCATGGTCGAGCTCTACCGCCAGAGCATCGCGCGTGAGGTCGTGCCCGAGTTCGAGCTGTTCGACCTGGGACACGTGGCGTCGCTGCGCCGGCTGCTCGACCAGGAGGGGCTGCCCTACGGCGGCAAGGTGCACGTCGACCTCGTCACGGGGGTCCCCGGGGGGATGCCCGGGACGCCCGCCGCGCTGCTGGCGGCCGTCGCCATGCTCCCCGCGGAGGTGACCAGCTGGTCGGCGACCGGGATCGGGCGTACGCACCTGCCGATCGCCGCGACGGCCCTCGCGGCCGGCGGTCACCTGCGGGTGGGGATGGAGGACAACCTGGTCTTCGCGCGGGGGCGTGCGGTCGGGCACAACGACGAGCTGGTGGCCCGGGCCGCAGAGCTCGCGACCCTCATGCAGCGCCCGCCCCTGACGACCGGCGAGGCGCGCGAGCTGCTGGCGGTCAAACGCCGCTGACCGGCGTACATGCTGTTCCCGGTATGCGTGTGAGCAGGCTCACGCTGCCTCCAGTTTGCATTCTGCTAGCTAGAGCAAGCACAATAGAGGCATGAGCAGACTCCCCGGACCGGACCTCGGGGCCTTCCTTCGCGAACAGCGACAGACCGCCAAGCTGTCCCTGCGGCAGCTCTCGGAACTCGCCGGTGTCTCCAACCCCTACCTCTCGCAGATCGAGCGGGGACTGAAGCGTCCGAGCGCGGAGATCCTCCAACAGCTCGCCCACGGGCTGCAGGTCTCCGCCGAGACCCTTTACGTACGAGCGGGGATCCTCGAGGAGCCAGCGACGCCGCCCTCGGGTGCGTCGACCGTCCTCGACGCGATCGCGAAGGACCCCGGCCTCAGCGAACGGCAGCGCGCCGTCCTCGTCGATGTCTACGAGTCCTTCGTCGGCCCGCACCCGACCTCGACCCACACCGCCCCACTCAAGACCGCCACCCACAAGACCAGCACGACCCACCACAAGGAGAACTGACATGGCTTTCGTTTCCGAGCTCAGGAAGACCGTGGCCGACGCCACACCCGTCTACGCCGTCGTCGGCGTCACCGACCTCGCCGCCGAGAAGGTCCGCGAGGCCCGCACCCAGGCTGTCGCCGCGCGTGAGTCCCTCACGTCTGTCGACCCCCTCAAGTCGGCCGAGAAGGCCGTCAAGCAGGTCCAGGACGCGCCCGCAGTCGCCCTGAACAAGACGCTTGTCCTCGCCGGCAAGGCGCAGGAGACCTACGAGGCGCTCGCGGTCCGTGGCGCGGACCTCGTCAAGCGGATCCGCACCCAGAGGTCCACCCAGGACCTCGTGGCCCAGGTCGACCAGACCGTCGCCATCGGCAAGGGCGCCGTCACCACGGCTCGCAAGGCCGCCGCCGACACCCAAGCGTCCACGAAGGCCACCATCACGACGGGTCGCCACCAGGCCTCCAAGGTCGCAAAGGTCGCCTCTGACGCAGTTCGCCGCGAGGCCAAGGACGCCAAGGCTTCTGCCGAGGTCGTCGCCGACGCCGCAGCCGACGCTTCCAAGGCCACGACCATCGCCGCGAAGCGCACCCGCACGACAGCGACCAAGGGTGCCAAGGCCACCAACGCGCGCGCCAAGGCCACGACGACGACCGCCAAGAAGAGCGCGCCCCGCGCCCGCAAGGCCACCGCCGCCGCCGCCAACAAGGTCGGCAGCTGACCCACCCAGACGCCGGCGTGCGACGGGGTCCTGCAACCGACCAGCTGACGCCGCCGGCCGGCTACCACTGACCTTCCGCAGTGGCAGCGTTTCCCAGCGCGACAGCGCTGACGTGCCGGACCCCGTTCCGGCGCCTGGCAGGCCGGCCCGCACTCGCGGGCCGGCCTGTTCGCGTTCCATCTCGGCCGGTCCTGGCCGGTACTGGCCGGTACTGGCCGCCCTTTATCCCTGCTTGCCGGACTTGACGCGGCGTCAAGTCGGAAGCGCGCGCCCAAGGGGGATGGTCTGGCACACTTGCGGCCGTGCCAGGCCCCCGCTCCGCCCACGCGGCGCCCGACCCGCTCGCTGTCAGCCCCCTCTCCACGGCTCTGACCGAGGCTCCGATCCTGGCCCACGTCGTACGGTCGGGCATCGTCGAGAGCGTGCACCGCGGCACCGTCGTGGTCACCGCGCCGGACGGGAGCCTCGACTGGGCGCTGGGCGACCCCAGCGGCTCTGTCCTCGCGCGGTCGTCGAACAAGCCTCTGCAGGCCGCGGCCATGGTCCGGCTCGGGCTCGACCTGCCCCACGAGCAGCTGGCGCTGGCCTGTGCCAGCCACTCGGGCGAGCCGTTCCACCTCGAGGCGGCCAGGGGCATCCTTGCCGGCGCCGGCCTGAGCGAGGCCGATCTGCAGAACACGCCGGACTACCCCATCGACGAGGACGAGCGCGAGGCGTGGGTCCGCGCTTCGCGGCCCAAGGCCTCGATCGCCCAGAACTGCTCCGGCAAACACGCCGGGATGCTCGCGACCTGCGCCGTCACGGGTTGGGACACCGCGACCTACCGCGACCCCGAACACCCCCTTCAGCGCCACATCACCGAGACCGTCGCAGAGCTCAGCGGTGAGCCGGTGACCGGTCTGGCGGTCGACGGCTGCGGCGCGCCGCTGCACGCCTACGCGCTCATCGGTCTGGCCCGCGCCTTCGGACGCGTCGCCAGCGCCAGCACCGGGCCCGAGTCGCGCGTCGCCGACGCCATCCGGGCGCAGCCGCTCTACCTCGGCGGCACCCAGCGGCAGGTCACGATGCTCGTTCGAGAGGCACCCGGTCTGGTCGCCAAGGACGGGGCGGAGTCGGTGTATGCCGTTGGACTGGCCGACGGGCGCGGCGTCGCCGTGAAGGTCGCCGACGGGTTTCCCCGGGCCGCGCCCGTCGTCCTGGCCGCCGTGCTCTCCCGGCTGGGCGTGCAGGCACCCACGGCCTTGGCCGAGCTGGCGTACGCGCCGGTGCTCGGGCACGGGGACGAGATCGGTGCCGTCGTCGCTGTCGGCTTCTGACGCCCTGCCGGCTGGCAGTGGACAAGGAGGGGACGGATGCGTGCAGTGCTCCAACGGGTGACCTCCGCGAGCGTGGTCGTCGACGATGAGGTCGTGGGCGCGATCGACCGACCCGGGCTGGTCGCCCTCGTCGGCGTCACTCATGAGGACGGTCCGGCGCAGGCGCAGTGGCTGGCGCGCAAGATCGCGGAGCTGCGGCTGCTGCGAGGCGAACAGTCCGTCACCGAGGCCGGCGCACCCGTCCTCGTGGTCAGCCAGTTCACCCTCTACGGAGACGCGCGCGAGGGTCGCCGGCCCACCTGGAACGCGGCGGCGCCCGGTCCGGTGGCCGAACCGCTGGTCGACCTGGTCGTCAGCGCCCTGCGCGAACGGCGTGTCGAGGTGGCCACGGGAACCTTTGGGGCCGATATGGCGCTTTCCTTGGTGAACGACGGACCCGTGACGCTCGTCATCGACAGCTCACCCGAGAGGTGACCATGAACGCCTTTGCCAGTCTCCAGAGCACGATCGTCCTTGTTCTCGGCGTTCTCGCGCTCGGCTGTGAGGTATTCGCGATCGTCGACGCGTTACGCCATCGCCGCGACGCCTACGCCGCGGCGGGCAAGCGCACCAAGACCTTCTGGACGATCGTCCTGGCCGTGGCGCTGGCCGTGGGGATCGTGTCGTTGTTCAACGTCCTCAGCTTCATCGGGATCATCGCCTTCGTCGCCGCGGCGGTCTACCTCACCGACGTCCGACCGGCCCTGCGCCAGGTCACCGGGCGGGGCCATCCGAACCAAGGACCATACGGAGCTTGGTGAACGCCCGTCCGGCGGCCCGCGACTACGGCACACTGTCCGCATGAGCGACCATCTGAGCCTTGCCGAGGAGGCCGCCCACAGCCAGGCAGAGTACGACGCCGGCGACCGCAACCCGACCGACGACATCTTCGTGGTGGAACGGCCCTGGGGTGACTTCCGGCAGTTCGTCTCCAACGAGACGGTGACGGTCAAGATCATCACGGTCGCACCGGGACACCGGCTGTCGCTGCAGCGTCACCGACACCGTGGCGAGATGTGGCAGGTGCTCGACGTGCCGATCGACATCACGGTGGACGACCGGCGGTGGGTCGCGGCGGCGGGTGAGACGGTCTGGGTGCCGCACGGGTCGTTGCACCGGATGGGCAACTCGGGCAGCGAGCCGGGCCGGCTGCTGGAGGTCGGGTTCGGCCACTTCGACGAAGCCGACATCGAACGCATCGAGGACGACTACGCCCGTCAGGACGACTGACCCGGTTCACCCGGTCTACCCGCTCTAGGCCGCTCTAGGCCGCTCTAGGCCGCTCTATGGCAGGTCAGGGGCGACCGCCGACCACGCGACGGTGAGCTCGCCCAGACGCCAGCGCCGCGGCCCGTCGAGCACCGGCCAGCCCTGCTGGCGCACCTCCTCGCACGTGGCCAGCCACCGCTGGCGTACCCCGTAGCTGGCGTGGGGAGCGGCGCGTCGCCAGGCGAGGTCCAGCGCCGCGAGGAACGCATGGACGCCTTCACCAGGAACGTTGCGGTGGATCAGCGCCTTGGGGAGCCGTTCGGCGACGTCGGACGGGCGTTCGAGCTCTCGCAGCCGCAGCGAGAGCGTCAGGCTGACCGGCCCGGACGCGTCCACGGCGACCCAGGCGGCACGCCGGCCGAGCTCGTCGCAGGTGCCGTCCACGAGCAGCCCGCCTGACGCAAGGCGGTCCAGGACCTGCTCCCACGCAGGGGCGACCTCGTCCTCGGGGTACTGCCGCAGGACGTTCATCGCCCGGACCACGACCGGGCGGCCACCGCCTGGTAGCGGGATCTCGAAACCCCCGAGCACGAACCGCAGCCCCGGGCGCTGCAAGGAGATGCCAGCGGCCACGCGAACCGGGTCGATCTCGATGCCGACGACCTCGACGTCCGGATGCATGCGCACCAGTCGCTCCTGCAGCTCGACGGCGGTGACCGGCGAGGCGCCGTAGCCAAGATCGACCACGACCGCCGGCGGGGGGGCGACGCGCAGCCGCCAGCCCTGGGTGTCGGCGAGCCACCGGTCGACGCGGCGCAGCCGGTTCGGGCTGGTCGTCCCCCGAGTGACGGTTCCGACAGGGCGCGCCGGACGCCCGGACCGGTCTCGCACCACACCTCGAGGGTATGCCGGGACGTCTGCGCACCGGGCGACCCCGACCTGAGAAGCACGATCGCCGTGTGGCGCGGCATACGCTTTCGTCGTGGTGGACAACCTGGGTATCCGGCGGGTCGCCATGGTCAGCGTCCACACGTCGCCGTTGGAGCAACCGGGGACGGGCGACGCCGGGGGGATGAACGTCTACGTCGCGGAGGTCTCGAAGCAGCTCGCTGCTCGCGGCGTCGAGGTCGAGGTGTTCACCCGGGCCACCAGCGGCTCCCAACCGCCCGCTGTCACGATGGTTCCCGGCGTCACTGTCCGCCATGTCGTTGCGGGGCCGTTCGAAGGGCTCAGTAAGGACGAGCTGCCAGGCCAGCTATGCGCCTTTGCCGCGGGCGTCATGCGGACCGCAGCCGCTCACCCCGAGGGGTGGTACGACGTCCTGCACTCGCACTACTGGCTCTCCGGCCAGGTCGGTTGGCTCGCCGCCGACCGCTGGGGCGTCCCTCTGGTCCACACCATGCACACGATGGCCCGCGTCAAGAACAGCCACCTGCCCGGCGGTGACACCCCTGAGCCGCCCGGCCGCGAGATCGGCGAGGCGCAGGTGGTCGAAGCGGCGGACCGCCTCGTGGCGAACACCGACCTCGAGGCTCGCGAGCTCGTGGACCTGTATGCCGCCGACCCGGCCAAGGTGCGGGTCGTCAACCCCGGGGTCGACCTGGAGGTCTTCGCGCCGGTTGATGCCGCACGCACCGCCGAGATCCGCGCGGGGCTCGGGCTGGGCCTGCGCGACCGCGTGCTGCTGTTCGTCGGGCGGATCCAGCCGCTCAAGGCCCCCGATCTCCTGCTGCGGGTCGCTGCCGAGCTGTCGCGACGACACCCCGACTGGCGCGACCACCTGGTCGTTGCCGTGCTCGGAGGTCCCAGCGGGTCCGGACTCGCCCGCGCGGGACATCTCGCCTCACTCGCCGGAGAGCTGGGGATCGCCGACCGCGTGCGGTTCGTCCCACCGGTGGCTCGTCCCGAGCTCGCTGACTGGTACCGCGCCGCCGACCTCGTCCTGGTTCCTTCGCACAGCGAGTCGTTCGGGCTGGTCGCGCTCGAGGCAGAGGCGTGCGGTACACCGGTCGTCGCGGCAGCCGTCGGTGGGCTCCCGATCGCGCTGGGTGACTCGGGTGTCCTCGTCCGCGGTCATGAGACGGGGCCGTGGGCCGACGCCGTCGAGGATCTACTCCTCGACCCAGCGCGTCGGAAAACCCTGTCGGGGAAAGCGGTTCGGCACGCGGCCCGTTTCGGCTGGTCCGCGACGACCGACCGCCTGCTCGAGGTCTACGCCGAGGCCAGGCGGACGCGTACCCCCACTCCCATCGACGCGACACCGACGCTCGCGGACGTGTCTCAGGCGCTGGTGCCGTGAGCGAAGACGCAACCGAGCTGATCGAGCGCACCGGTCGGGTGATCCGCGACTACCTGGAGGACAACGCCGACTCCGGGGTGCAGTGGGACCTCGGAGCTCGCACCGGCGAGCTCGTCGTCACCCTGCCCGGCGAGAAGAAGCTGCGCACAGTCGTGTCGATGCTCGTGCGTGAGCACACGACATCCGTCTCCGCGTTCGTCATCCGCAACCCCGACGAGAACCACGAGGCGTTCTACCGACACCTGCTGCGCCGCAACCTGCGTATGCCTGGTCTCGCCTATGCGATCGACTCCTCCGGCGATGTCTACGTCCGCGGCGCGGTACCCACGGCGGCCGTGGACGAGGCATACCTCGACCGGCTCTTCGGTGTGGTCCTCGACGCCGCCGACACGCCCTTCGACGACCTGCTCGTCCTCGGGTTCCTCACCTCCATGCGCAAGGAGTGGGCGTGGCGCATCTCGCGGGGAGAGTCCACCCGCAACCTCGACGCGTTCCGCCACCTGCTGGAGGACACGGCCGCGCCATAAGGTGGGACGCATGAGCCACACCCTGGTCCTGTTGCGTCATGGCGAAAGCGTCTGGAACGCCAGGAACCTGTTCACCGGCTGGGTGGACGTCGACCTGTCGGACAAGGGCCGCACCGAAGCGGTGCGCGGCGGCGAGCTGTTGGTCGCCGAGAAGCTGCTCCCCGACGTCGTGCACACCTCCGTCCTGCGCCGGGCGATCACCACCGCGGCACTCGCGCTGGACAAGGCCGATCGGCACTGGATTCCGGTGCGGCGCAGCTGGCGCCTCAACGAGCGGCACTACGGCGACCTGCAGGGCAAGGACAAGAAGCAGACGATGGAGCAGTTCGGCGAGGAGCAGTTCATGCTCTGGCGACGGTCCTACGACACGCCACCGCCGCCCATCTCGGACACCAACGAGTTCAGCCAGGCCGGCGACGTGCGCTACGCCGGCCTCGGCGACGACATGCCCTCGACCGAGTGCCTGAAGGATGTCGTCGCCCGAATGATCCCCTACTGGGAGAACGAGATCCAAGCCGACCTGCACGACAGCAAGGTCGTTCTCGTTGCGGCACATGGCAACTCGCTGCGAGCCCTGATCAAGCATCTCGACGGCATCAGCGACGACGACATCGCGGGGCTCAACATCCCCACCGGTATGCCGCTGGTCTACGAGCTCGACGATGACTTCGCGCCGCTGACGCCGGGAGGTCGCTACCTCGACCCGGACGCGGCTGCCGCGGCTGCCGCTGCCGTCGCCAACCAGGGACGCTGAGCCAACCTGCTGTCAACCGGGACGCTGAGCGGTCAGGCGCTGGCGGGCCGGGCGTATGACGACTGGGTCTCTTCCTGCTCCTCGCGGTCCACGGCGGCCTCGTCCGCGTCAGAGAGGATCTGGCCGGTGACGAGGTAGACGACCCGGCGCGCCACCGAGACCGCGTGGTCGGCGAACCGCTCGTAGTAGCGGCCGAGCAGGGTGAGGTCGACGACGACCTCGGCCTTGTATTCGGCCTTCTCGGACAGCAGCGCCGCGAACAGCTGACGATGCAGCTCGTCCATCGCGTCGTCGTCCTGCTCCAGGCTGATGGCCTGGTCGGTGTCCTTGGAGGCGATGACCGAGCCTGCCTTGGCGACGATCCGCTCCGCGACCTGTCCCATCTGCAGGATGTGGGCGTTGAGAGCGGGCGGGACAGCGCTCTGCGGGTAACGCAGCCGGGCGACCTTGGCGATGTGGCGCGCGAGGTCGCCCATCCGCTCGAGGTCCGAGCTCATCCGCATCGACGTCACGACGATGCGCAGGTCGGTCGCCACGGGCTGCTGGCGCGCCAACAGGTCGATGGACAGCGCATCGAGCTCGGTGCGGATCGCGTCCAGCTCCTCATCCGCGGCGATGACGCTCTCCGCGAGATGGACGTCGGCGTCGAGCAGGGCGGTCGTCGCCCGCGAGACCGCGGATCCGGCCAGTCGCGTCATCTCGACGAGCTGGTCGGTGATCATGTCGAGGTCGTCGTGGAAGGCGTCACGCATACGAGTTCGAAGTCCTTGGATGTCGTGGAGGTGTCAGGGGTCCGGCAGGGGTGCGGCCAGACAACGCTGTCCGGCCAGCGTGAGAGTGGCACGGTCGGGTGAACGGTCGTCGCCCCCTCGGTGAACATTCTGCTTCGGCCTGCCCGGTGACGCCCGTGACGACCGAAGGACGGGCGCAACGCTCGTACCCTTGACGCGTGGACGTGACGACGGGGGCAACGCTCGGAGTGATGGGCGGGATCCTCCTGTCCGCGCTCGCGGTGTTCGCCGTACGCCTGTCCGAACGGCAGCAGCGGCAGCTCCCGGCCGCGACCGGGGACTCCACCGGCGTACCGGACGGGGTCGCTGACGTCCTCAGCGTGCTGCGGTCGAGCGGCATCGTCCTGGACTCGGCCGACGCCGTCGTCAACAACTCTCCGGCGGCGGTCGCCAACGGGCTGGTCCGTCGGGGCGAGCTGGTGCACCCCGAGCTGATCGCGCTGGCCCGCCAGGTGCGCCGCGACGGGGTGATCCGCGAGGTGGAGCTCGACCTTCCGAAAGGTCCGCTCAGCCGCACCGGCCTCGTGGTCGGCGCTCGCGTGGCGCCGCTCGGGGCCTCGCACGTCCTGCTGCTCGTCGACGACCGCAGTCAGGAGCGCCGTCTCGAGGAGATCCGCCGTGACTTCGTCGCCAACGTGTCGCACGAGCTGAAGACCCCGGTGGGCGGACTCGCGTTGCTGGCCGAGGCGGTCATCGACGCGCAGGACGACCCCGAGGCCGTGGTCCGGTTCGCCCACCGGATGCAGGTCGAGTCGGCCCGGCTGGCTCGCCTGGTCCAGGAGATCGTCGACCTGTCCCGGCTCGAGGTCGCCGCGAGCCTGACCGAGCCGGCCCCGGTCGACCTCGGCCTGGCCGCGCAGGAGGCCGTAGACCGGTCGCGACTGGTCGCGGAGGACAAGGACATCGAGGTGACGATCGCCGCGGGCGGCGACGCGCAGGTGTGGGGCGACCACGACCTGCTGGTCACCGCCGTGCGCAACCTGGTCGGCAACGCCGTCGCCTATTCCGAACCCCACACGCGGGTGACCGTGGTCGTGCGTCAGGTCGGCGACACCCTCGTCGAGGTCGCCGTCACCGACCAGGGCCAGGGCATCGCCGCGGACGAGCAGCAACGCATCTTCGAACGCTTCTACCGCGTCGACAGTGCGCGCTCGCGCTCCACGGGGGGCACCGGCCTCGGACTGGCCATCGTCAAGCACGTCTGCGCCAACCACGGCGGGGACGTCTCCGTCTGGTCCGAACCCGGTCGTGGGTCCACGTTCACGATGCGCCTGCCGGCCGTCGCCGTCGGGCGGCAGCAGGAACCGGATGGACTGGCCGGCGAGGACACCATCGTTCGACACTCCCGCCACGCCCGTCAGACCCCCACCGTCCCCCCGCCGCCGGTCTCGCCCTCGCTGACCGCCGGCTCTCCGACCAGCCGACAGGTGCGTTGACCAGAGTGCTCCCGAAGTCGCAGATGTCCGGCCTTCCCGCGTCGGTGTGGCCCCCCGCCAGGGTGGGTCAAGCATGAGTCGCATCCTCGTGGTCGAGGACGAAGAGTCCTACTCAGACCCGCTGTCCTACCTACTGCGCCGTGAGGGTTACGAGGTCGTGATCGCCGAGACCGGCCCCGACGCGCTCGCGCTGTTCGACAAGGGCGGCGCCGACCTCGTGCTGCTCGACCTGATGCTTCCCGGACTGTCAGGAGTCGACGTCTGCCGGGCCCTGCGCCAGCGCGGGAATGTCCCGGTCATCATGCTGACCGCAAAGGACAGCGAGATCGACAAGGTGGTGGGCCTGGAGATCGGGGCGGACGACTACGTCACCAAGCCCTACTCGTCGCGGGAGCTGCTCGCCCGCATCAAGGCGGTCCTGCGCCGGCTCGACGACTCCGAGGAGCTGCTGCCGGCGACGCTCGAGGCGGGCCCTGTCCGGATGGACGTCGACCGGCATACCGTCACTGTCGGCGGCGCCGTGACCTCGCTGCCGCTCAAGGAGTTCGAGCTCTTGGAGATGCTGCTGCGCAACGCCGGGCGGGTCCTCACCCGGATGCAGCTCATCGACCGGGTGTGGGGCAGTGACTACGTCGGCGACACCAAGACGCTCGACGTCCATGTGAAGCGGTTGCGCGCCAAGATCGAGTCCGACCCAGGCAACCCCCAGCACATCGTCACCGTGCGCGGCCTCGGCTACAAGTTCGAGGCCGCCTGACGCCCTGACGCATACCGGCCGGTATGCGTCAGGGTGAGGTGGTCGGGGCGGCGGTCGCAGCCGTGCCGGTGGTCTCCACAGCCGGTCCGACCGTTGTCGAGGTCGTGGGCGTTGCGGTGGACATCGGCGTCGCGGTGATCGTCGCGTAGTAGCCGTCTGGCAGCAGGACAGGAACGGTCACGTAGGTCTGGCCCGCCGACGACTTGAGCACGATCTCGGTCAGCGCTCCGGGTGCCACGGGCACCTCGGCGAACTGGACGCCCCGGATCCGGTCCTGCTGACGGGGACCCAGCTCGACGGTGGGGCCGTCGAGCTTGCCCGCCTCGGAGTCGGCCCGGGTCAAGAATGTGACGGACAAGGTGTCGTCGCCGGTGTTGACGATGAACCCGGAGAGCACCCCGGTGGCGCCCTTGGACTGGGCCACCACGACGAGGTTGCGCGCCTGCACGGCGCCGAGAGCGGCGGGGACCCCGTCGGCAGGCAGGTAGGGCGCGTCGGTCTGCACCGGCGACTGAGTCGAGCAGGCACCAAGGACGGCGAGAGCGAGCACCGCGGCTGCCGTCAGTGCGGGGCGGGAGCGCAAGGTCAGAGTCACGGGCCGGGGCACGCGCGCCAGCCTACCGGGCACCTGCGGCGATGCGCAGGAGTCGTCAGAGGTGGCACCCAGAACCGCGCGCGTTGCATGGCGAAGGTTGATTTGTCAAGAGGACGAAGGCCGCCAAATGAGCCCGTTGCAGGCCTCTGACCTGCGCAAACGGCGTAGGTCGCGGTGCGACACGCTGCCGCCGCGTGGTATTCTTGAGGTCGCGAAAGGGGAAAACAGCAGATGGTCTTCAAGGTCGGCGAAATGGTCGTGTACCCCCACCACGGGGCAGCACGAATCGAGGAAGTCCACACCCGCACCGTCAGGGGCGAGGAGAAGCTGTATTTCAGGCTCAAGGTCGAACAAGGCGACCTGACCATCGAGGTTCCCGCAGAGAACTGCGACCTCGTCGGCGTCCGTGACGTCGTCGGCCAGGAGGGTCTGGACCGGGTGTTCGAGGTCCTGCGCGCTCCGCACACCGAGGAGCCGACGAACTGGTCCCGCCGGTTCAAAGCCAATGGCGAGAAGCTCGCCTCGGGCGACGTCATGAAGGTGGCCGAGGTCGTGCGTGACCTGTGGCGCCGGGACCGCGACCGCGGGCTGTCCGCCGGTGAGAAGCGGATGCTCGCCAAGGCGCGGCAGATCCTCGTGTCCGAGCTCGCGCTCGCGGAGAAAACCAACGAGGACAAGGCCGAGGCCATCCTCGACGAGGTCCTCGCGTCCTGACCGACGTGCCGGAGCGCGACACGGCTCCGGCCACGCCGCAACTGGGCACGACGGGCGTCATCGTCGTGGCCGCTGGTTCCGGTGTGCGTCTCGGTTCGCAGCTGCCCAAGGCACTCGTCCAGGTTGCCGGCCGCCCGCTCGTCGGGTGGGCGGTGGCTCGCTCGGCCGCCTGTCCGGGCGTCTGCGACGTCGTCGTGGTCGCTCCGCCGACACACCTCGACGAGACGCGATCGGCGTATGCCGACGTCTCGGTCCCCGGGGTGACGGTCCATCTCGTGGCCGGGGGCAGCGCCCGCTGCGACTCGGTCGCGGCCGGGCTGGCCGCCCTGCCGGAGCGTGTCCAGGTCGTCCTCGTCCACGACGCCGCACGGGGGCTGACCCCGACGGAGCAGTTCGTGGCTGTGGACAGCGCGGTGCGCTCGGGTCACCCCGCCGTCGTCCCGGGGCTTCCGGTCGTCGACACCGTGAAGCAGGTCGACGTCGACGGGGTTGTCGTCGCCACCCCGGACCGGGCATCACTACGCGCGATCCAGACACCTCAGGGCTTCCGTCGTGACGTGCTCGTCCGGGCGCACGCGCGGGCTTCGTCCTCGGCCCGTTCGGTCACCGACGACGCGGCACTGGTCGAGCGTCTCGGACTGCGTGTGCTCGTCGTGCCCGGACACCCACTCGCCCACAAGATCACCACCGTGCAGGATCTGCACCTGGTCGAGGCGATGGTGACGGCCTCGGCTCACGACACCGCTGTCCCATCCGGTGCCGAAGAGGCGCACACCCATGTCGGCTGACTCCAGCACCGAGCCCACCGAGCCCACCGAGCCCACCGGTCACCCCGAAAGGCCCGCGCGGACCGGCAGACCCGTCGCGCTGATCACCGGCGGTGGCACCGGAATCGGCGCGGCGACGGCATACCGGCTCGTCGAGGACGGGTTCGACGTCGTCGTCACCGGCCGTCGCCTCGGTCCGCTCCAGGAGGTCGCCGCCCGACTCGGCCGACGGGCCAGGGCCGTGGTCATGGACGTCGCCGACGAGGCCGGCGTCAGCCAGGCGGTGGCGCAGCTGCGCCGGTGCGACGTCCTGGTCAACAACGCGGGAGGCGCGCTCGGGACGACAACCGTCGAGGCCGGGGTGAGCGACGAGTGGCGCACGATGTTCGACAGCAACGTCCTCGGGACCCTGCACGTCGTGCGAGCCCTGCTCCCTGCGCTCCGCCGCTCACCTCGCGCGACGATCGTCACAGTCACCTCGATCGCGTCCGAGCTGACCTACGAGGGCGGTGGGGGCTACACCGCGGCCAAACACGCCGAGCGGGCTCTCGTCGAGACTCTGCGGCTCGAGCTCAACGGCGAACGGGTACGCGTGGTGGAGGTCTCGCCGGGGATGGTGCACACCGAGGCGTTCGCCCTCACCCGCCTGCACGGAGACCAGGCCGGCGCGGACGCCGTCTACGCGGACGTCGACCGTCCGCTCGTCGCTGCGGACGTCGCGGAGTGCATTGCCTTCTGCGTTCGGCTTCCACAGCACGTCAACGTCGACCGGCTCGTGGTCCAACCCGTCGCCCAGGCTGCACCGCACCGTCTGCATCGCGGTCCCATCGACTGGGGTGACGGCGATGCCTGAGCTCCTGCCCGGGTCTGCTGCTGCCGGTATGCCTCGGGTCGGCATCGGCGTCGACGTGCACCCCCTGGCGCCCGAGGGAAGCGACCGCGAGCTGTGGGTCGCCGGGGTGCTTTGGCCGGGTGAACCTGGGCTCGTCGGCCACTCCGATGCCGACGTGGTGGCCCACGCCGCCTGCGACGCGTTGTTCTCAGCGGCTGGCCTGGGCGACCTCGGCACACACTTCGGGACCGACCGGCCCGAGCTGGCCGGGGCGTCCGGGGCCACGTTGCTCGCGGAGGCGGCCCGGATCGTCGGTGCGGCCGGGTTCAGCATCGGCAACGTGGCCGTGCAGGTGGTCGGCAACCACCCGCGGATCGGTCGCCGGCGGGCCGAGGTCGAGGCGGTGCTGTCGGCGGCGGTCGGCGCGCCGGTCTCGGTGGCGGGCACGACGACCGACGGGCTCGGGCTGACCGGTCGGGGCGAAGGTGTCGCGGCCATCGCGACGGCGCTGGTCGTGACCGCCGGCTGACGGCTGCGTGAAAGATCGGTCCCCCTCAGAGGGGTCATACTTTTCACGATCACCACTGACCCGGGGTCGGGGCGTCAGCCGAGGACCACCGCGGCGAAGTCCCGGGCCAGCGGCGACCAGGTCTTCGCGAGCGTGATCTCGTGGTCGCGCACCTGCCGGAGTGCCTCGTCGACGACCGCCACGTCGTCGTGGCTCGCCACCGCCGTCGCGCGGTCGCCGCGCGCCCACACGGCGACGATCCCGGCGTCGGCCTCTGGGTGGCACTGCACCCCCCACACCGTCGGGGCGAACCGGGCGGCCAGCAGCTCGCCCGTCGTCGCCCGGCCCAGCACTGTGGTGCCCGGTGGGTCCACGACGACGAGGTCGTGGTGCCACTGCACCGCCATCGGCCCGCACCCGGCCAGCACCGGGTCACTGCCGACCGCGGCTGTCCATCCCATGTCGAGCACGCCCCGCCGGTAACCGCGCGGGTTGAGCGCCACGACACCGCCGAGCGCGGCCGCTGCAAGCTGATGACCCAGGCAGATGCCCAGCGCCGGTATCCCGGCGGTGGCCGCCTCGCGAACCAGTGCCTTGGTCTGACTCAGCCAGGGGAAGTCGGCATCGTCGTCGGCGCCCATGTGTCCGCCGAGGACCAGCAGCGCAGCGTGACCGGCCAGGTCGCCGGGAAGGGGCTGCCCGACATACGGATGGCGCACGTCGAGCTCGAGCCCAGCACGGAGCAGACCCTCACCGACGTGCCCTGGTGGGCATTCGAGCTCGTGTTGCAGCACGAGGACGGGAGCAGGCATGTGCCGACGCTACGACGAGGGGGAGATGTGATGTGCTGTCGTCCATGCCACAGACGGTCACAGGAGTCATCGCCCGCAGCAAGGGTGCCCCGGTCGAGCTGGTCGAGGTGGTCGTGCCGGACCCGGGGCCGGGTGAGGCGGTGGTGGTGATCCAGGCGTGCGGTGTGTGTCACACCGACCTGCACTACCGCGAGGGCGGCATCAACGACGACTTCCCGTTCCTGCTCGGGCATGAGGCCGCTGGGGTCGTCGAGTCGGTCGGGGACGGCGTGAGGGAGGTGGCCGTCGGGGACTTCGTGGTCCTCAACTGGCGTGCGGTCTGCGGGACCTGCCGGGCCTGCGCCAGGGGCAAGCCGTGGTACTGCTTCGACACCGCGAACGCGACCCAGAAGATGACGCTCACCGACGGGACGGAGCTGAGCCCGGCTCTCGGGATCGGGGCGTTCGTCGAGAAGACCTTGGTCGCCGCCGGACAGTGCACGAAGGTCGACCCGAGTGCCGATGCTGCCGCGGTGGGGCTGCTGGGCTGCGGGATCATGGCGGGGTTCGGTGCAGCCGTGAACACCGGAAAGGTGGGACGAGGCGACTCCGTCGCGGTGATCGGGTGTGGCGGCGTCGGGTGCGCGGCCGTCGCGGGAGCCGCCGTGGCGGGTGCGACGACGATCGTCGCCGTCGATGTGGACGACCGAAAACTGGAGTGGGCCAAGGGTTTTGGCGCGACGCATACGGTCAACTCGGCTGACGAGGATGCGGTCGAGCGGATCAAGGAGTTGACCGGAGGCTTCGGTGCGGATGTTGTCATCGAGGCGGTCGGTCGGCCGGAGACCTATGAACAGGCTTTCTACGCAAGGGATCTGGCCGGAACTGTCGTCCTGGTCGGGGTCCCGACACCGGACCAGCAGGTGACCCTGCCGATGATCGAGATCTTCGGCCGGGGCGGGGCGTTGAAGTCGAGCTGGTACGGCGACTGCCTTCCCTCGCGCGACTTTCCGATGCTCGTCGATCTCTATCGTCAGGGGCGCTTCGACCTGGGTGCGTTCGTGACGGAGACGATCGGACTGGGTGACGTGGAGCGGGCGTTCGAGCGGATGCATTCCGGCGACGTGCTGCGCTCGGTGGTGCGGCTGTGACGGGGGCGGCGGCCGCCGGGGGTGGGTATGCGTCTCGCTCGCCGGGCGGGGTCCGTGTCGACCACGGCGTGACCTCCGGGACGTTCAGCCTCGACGGCGGCACGTGGGAGGTCGAGAACAACGTCTGGGTCTTGGGCGACGACGAGGAATGCATCGTCGTCGACGCCCCTCACGACGCCGCAGCGATCCTTCAGGTCGTCGACGGTCGACGGCTCGTCGCCGTCCTGTGCACCCATGCGCACGACGACCACATCACGGCGGTCGCCGACCTGGTGAGCGCGACCGGCGCACCTGCATACCTGCACCCAGACGACGAGATGCTTTGGGAGAGAGTCAGTCTCGAGCCTCCTAGTGCGCCGCTCGCTGACGGCCAGACGATGTCGGTCGGCGACGTGGAGCTCCACGTCCTCCACACCCCTGGCCACTCACCCGGGTCGTGCTGCTTCCTCGTCCCTGCTCTCGGGGTGGTCTTCACGGGTGACACGCTCTTCCAGGGAGGTCCCGGCGCGACCGGACGGTCGTTCAGCGACTTCGACACGATCGTCGAGTCGATCACCGACCGGCTGCTGACCCTGCCCGACGAGACCGTGGTCCTCACCGGACACGGGGACCCAACGAGCATCGGCGCGGAACGGCCGCACCGGCGGGAGTGGCTGGACCGGGGTCACTGACGGGACTGTACGAGCACAGGCTCCAGGACCTGGTCGACATCAAGGGGTGCACCCTCGGGAGACGACGGCCATGATCCGTCCTGGCTATGACGAATCGCGGGCCGTGTCGGGCCAGACCAGCTCGGTGACCTGCCCCCCGGTCACCTCGACCTCGACCGCTCGCAACCTTGCCGGCTGACCGGCTTGACCCAGGGCATAACGGCCCTGCGTGAGCTCGGGGAACACGGCAGAGTAGATGACGGCCTGGCCGGCCGGCCGGCCGACGACGGCGACGTGCGGCCGATGCGGGTGGCCGTGCTCGTGCTCGTGTGTGTGTGCGTGCTCGGGGAGTGCCGGCACGGTCGAGCCGTCGAGCGCCTCGATCTCGATCTCCGCCCCCTCCCAGGAGGCGTCGAGGTGGATGACGATCGCGCCGACGTCGCCGCCGATGTCGAGCATCACGGCTCCCTGACCGGCATGCGGGTTCTCGGCGAGGTTGGCTGCCCGCTCGGGTGAGAGGTCGGTGCGGGTCGGGTTGGGCTGGGTCATGTCGGGTCCCTCTGTCGAAGAGCAGGACGACCCGGTGGCGCGAGGTCGCACCACCGGGTCGTCCAGTGTTGGCGAGGTGGCGTCTAGCTGGCAGCTGGCCGTTGCTCAGGCTGCCGGCACGCCGGGCTTGGACTGGTACCCACCGGCAGGCGTCCCGAGGTACGGAAACACCGGCAGCAGCGGCAGGTTGGTGTTCGTCGTGCCGTCGGTGAGCTGGCTGGCCGCAGCGTCGGCGGTGTAGGACGGGTCAACGAGGCCGATAGTGGCCCCGGCGATGGCTCGCAGCTCGATGGCGACGACGTCGTCGCCGATCCGCCGGCCGTTGGGGAACCCGGCGAGGTCTCCGCCGAGGATCCCGTAGGGGCTCGGTTTGGAGGCGGGGGGGATGGCCACGTTGAGCCGGAGCATGTCGGACTGGATGGGCCCCGTGTAGTTCTGGAACCCGGGAATGATGCCGTTCGGGATCCCGGTCAGCAGGATCGCGAGAAGGTCGGCACGGTCCTTCTTGTACGCCGCCAGATTGGGGAACACGCCCGGGTACAGAACGGGGAGTAGGCCGGCGAGCTCGGGTTGGGCGACGTACTTGGCGAAGTCCTTGTCGAAGAACGGACCCTTCGCGTTCCACTTGTCCTTCTCGGCCATGGGGACGATGACCTCGTTGAACAACGGGTTGCCCAACCGCGACACCTGGACCCACGACCCGTGCCCGACCATCCTGGCCTGGGTGGCGTCCCAGACCTTCGACTTCTGCCGGTTCGCGCCGGCCCACACGCCGACGTTGGCGTTGCGGTCCGTCACACCCGTGGGGCGGACCCCACCCGTCGTCAGGTCGGTGATCGGCACCTGCAGCGCGATGGTGTGCACGTTGAAGCCCTGCACCCCGTTGACGCCCATGGCAGCCGCCGAGGGGATCAGGTGCAGGTTCTGGAACGGGCGCAGCGCACCGAGGTCGAAGATCGAACCCAGGTCGACGTGGAACGCGTCGGACCGCTGGCCAGCAAAGACCTTGCGGCTACCCGGAAGGCTGTAGACCGCCTGCCGTGCCAGCTGGGCATAGTTCGGGGTGCTACGTACTCCGACGTTGACCGGAGGCACCGAAAGACCGCTGCGCAGGACCGTGCTGCTACCGCCCTTGGCGGTGCGGGTGACGGTGTAGGTCTGCGGCCGGTTGTAGGCCGGGTCCGTGATGCTCGTGATCTGTCCCGTGTTGTAGAGGAAGGTGTTGGGGTTGCGGACCTTCGTGGTGAACCGGAACGAGTAGGTGATCTCGGGCTGGGCGTCGTTGTTGTTGTCGATGTAGATGTTGTAGATCACGTCGTCGCCGAACTCGAAGAAGTTCGGGCCACCCGAGGGCGACTGCAGCGGGATGAAGTTGGCGATCAGCGTGACGGTGTCGGGGGCGTCCGGGCTGACGAACGCGTAGACGTCGGTGTTGTCGGCGACGGGATCCTTGGAGATCTCCGGGGCTTCGCGGTGCGAAGACATGCATTTACCTCTCGGCTGTGCTGCCCATGCGTCATGGCTGGCATGGCAGGGCGGATACGTGACGGGCTTGCCTGATGGCAGCCCGGGAAGGCACCGACCCGAGGGCCGGAAAGGCAGACCGGCGCCGACGCTGCACAGGTCGAAAGGGCGGTCAGGCGTTCAAGTGCCGGGCGACCGCTCGGACGAGGGCGCGGTCGGTGACCACGACCTCGCGCTCACCCTGCATGACGGCGACCTGACCCGTCTGGGCGTCCACGACGTGCACGACCAGCGAGCCGATCGCGTCGATCTTCCCGCTGTCGGACACGGTGCTGGAGGCACCTGCCGCCATAGCGGACGGGGCGACCGCGGCGGCGGCGATCCCGGCCACTCCTGCCCCGGTGATGGCGAGGAAACCTCGTCGACTGGCGTTCTCCATGCTGTTCTCCTTTGAGAGCGATAGATCCCTGCCCAGGCGATTCGTAACACCCACTGCCGTGAGGGCCGGCGGGCTCCTGGTGGCCCGCCACGGGTCCGGGCGCCGGTAAACTTCACCGGTGACCCTGCGCCTGCACGACACTGCCGCGCGCGAGCTGCGTGACTTCGAGCCGCTGGAAGCGGGCAAGGTCGGCATCTACATCTGTGGGCTGACCACCCAAGGGGCGCCGCATATCGGGCACGTCCGGTTCGCCGTCGCGTTCGACGTGCTGCGGCGCTGGCTGGAGATCGGGCACGGCTACGACGTGACGTTGGTGCGCAACGTCACTGACATCGACGACAAGATCCTGCGCAAGGCCGCCGAGTCGCGCCTGCCGTGGTTCGCCCTGTCCTACCGGAACGAGCGCCTCACGGCGGCCGCCCTCGACCTGCTCGGGGTGCTGCCCGCCACCTACGAGCCCCGTGCGACCGGACACATACCGGAGATGGTGGAGCTGATGGGCGAGCTCGTCGAGCGCGGACACGCCTACGCGGCGCCGGACGCCTCGGGCGACGTCTACTTCGACGTGATGTCGTGGCCGGACTACGGCTCGCTCAGCCACCAGTCCCCTGATGACATGGCCGCGGCCGAGGACGCGGACCCGCGCGGCAAGAAGGACGTGCGCGACTTCGCGCTGTGGAAGGGCCGCAAGGAGGACGAGCCGGCCAGCGCCGCGTGGGCGACCCCGTTCGGTCAGGGCCGTCCCGGTTGGCACCTCGAGTGCTCCGCGATGGCCCGCAGATACCTGGGTGACACGTTCGACATCCACGGTGGCGGCATCGACCTGCGGTTCCCCCACCACGAGAACGAGCAGGCCCAGTCGCATGCGGCCGGTCTCGGTTTCGCGCGCTACTGGATGCACAACGCGTGGGTGACGGTGCGCGGCGAGAAAATGGGCAAGTCGCTCGGTAACGGCCTCGAGGTCACCCGCGTCGTACAGCTCGCCACTCCGCTGGCCGTGCGCTACTACCTGACGGCAGCCCACTACCGGTCCACGATCGAGTATCACGAGGGCTCTCTGGTGGAGGCACTTGCCGCTGTCGAGCGGATCTCCGGCTTCCTCGAGCGGGTTGAGCGGATGAGGAGCCTCGACGAGGTGCCAGGGGCGCTCCCGATGGCTTTCCGGGAGGCCATGGACGAGGACCTCAACGTGTCCGGGGCGCTCGCGGTCGTCCACGACACGGTTCGGGCGGGCAACATCGCGCTGGACGACGGTGACGACGAGGCGGCGCACGAGGCGGGAGCCGCGGTCGTGGCAATGACCGAGGTGCTCGGGGTGAACCCGCTCTCCCCGACCTGGCGCTCCGGCGAGGCCGGTGGGTCCGAGGACGCGCTCGCGGCCCTCGACCTCTTGGTCACGGCACATCTCACCGCACGTCAGTCGGCCCGCGCGGCAAGGGATTTCGAGGCGGCTGACACCATTCGCGACCAGCTGGCGGCCGCAGGCATCACGATCGAGGACACCCCTTCGGGGGCGCGCTGGTCGTTGACCAGACGCACGGACGGCTGAGGAGGCACGGATGGCAGGCAACTCCCAGCGTCGCGGAGCGGTGCGCAAGGGCGCCAATAGCACCAATGGCACCAAGGGGGCGACCACCGGTTCGGGTGGACAGCGCCGCAAGGGTCTCGAGGGCAGAGGCCCGACACCCAAGGCCGCCGAGCGCGAGTACCACCCGGTTGCCAAGCGGGCCCGCTCCGACGCCAAACGGGGCGGTGCACCAGCGAACGACCGCAGCGGGTATGCCGGCGGGCCCCGGACCAGCGCGCGGCCCGGATCGCGCCCGCCCGGCAAGGGCCGCGGGGCCAAGGCCTCGTCCGAGGTCGTGGCCGGGCGCAACTCGGTCGTCGAGGCGCTGCGAGCCGTCGTGCCCGCCACCACGATGTACGTCGCCGGCCGGATCGACGCCGACGACCGGGTTCGTGAGTCGCTCAAGATCGCGACCGAGCGGGGCATACCCATCCTCGAAACCCCGCGCGGCGAGCTCGACCGGCTCACCGACGGGGCCGTCCACCAGGGGCTCGCGCTGCAGGTGCCGCCCTACGAGTACGCGTCGGTGTCCGATCTCGTCGACCCGCAGGCGCCCGGCATCCCGCTGGTCGTCGCGCTCGACGGGATCACCGACCCCCGCAACCTCGGCGCCGTCGTGCGGTCCGTGGCGGCGTTCGGAGGACACGGGGTCGTCGTGCCCGAGCGTCGCTCGGCGGGGATGACCGCCAGCGCCTGGAAGACGTCTGCGGGAGCCGCGGCGCGCATACCGGTGGCCAAGGCCGCCAACCTCACCCGCGCGCTCGAGGAGCTGAAGAAGGCGGGTTTCTTCGCCATCGGGCTCGACATGGACGGCGACGTCGAGCTGCCCGGTCTGGCGCTCGCGACGGAGCCAGTCGTCATCGTCATCGGCGGGGAGGGCAAGGGGTTGTCCCGGCTGGTCCGCGAGACCTGTGACCAGGTGGTGTCGATCCCGATGTCGTCCGCGGTGGAGTCGCTGAACGCCGGCGTGGCCGCGGGCGTGGCTCTCTACGAGGTGGCACGTCAGCGGACTCTGCGACGTTGAGCCATCGGCACAGGACGGTTCTGTACCGTGACGAATGACAACACGACGCCGATCGCGGCGTCGGCGATGGTTGAGGGGTAAGGCGTGGCAACCAAGAGTGCACGGCCGAAGAACGTCAGTCTGAACAAGATGAGGGCGCAACAGCAGGCCGCCGAGAAGCGGCGGCGCCTCATCATCGCCGGCTCAGCCGTCGTCGGGGTGATCGTCGTGGTGGCGGCCCTCGTGATCGCCTCGATCTTCGCTCCGAAGTCCGGTCCCAAGACCTCCAGCCCGCTCGATCCCGCGGTGGCCACCACGCTGAGCAGCATCCCGGCCAGCACGTTCGACACGGTTGCGCGCGGCGAGGGAGTGGACAACCCCCCCAAGGCAATCACCTCGGACGCACGCACCAAGGACGGCAAGCCCAACCTGCTGTTCGTCGGCGCCGAGTACTGCCCCTACTGCGCAGCCGAACGGTGGCCGTTGACGGTCGCCATGATGCGGTTCGGCCAGTTCTCCAGCCTGCAGCAAGCCTTCAGCGGCCCCGCGCCCGAGAACAGCCCGAACACGGCCACCCTGGGCTATCACGGGGCGACCTTCACCAGCCAGTACCTCAGCTTCACCGGCTACGAGACGCAGGACAACGCACACCAGCCACTCGACACCCTCTCGGCGGAGGACCAGGCGGTGTTCAGCAAGTTCGACACAAACGGCTCGATCCCGTTCCTCGACTTCGGGGGTAAGGCTGCCTCCTCCGGGGCGTCGGTGGACGTCGGCATCTTCGCCGGCAAGTCGCAGCAGGACATCGCCAGCGCCATCGCCGACCCGTCGACCCCCATCTCCAAGGCCGTGCTCGGCAGCGCCAACGTCGTGAGTGCGCAGATCTGCCAGATGACCAACCAGCAGCCCGCAGCCGTATGCAGCTCGTCCGGCGTCACGGCGGCGGCTGCCTCACTGAAATGACCATCGGCCGCTCCGCCACCGCGGTAAAAGGTCCAGCGCGCCGGGAGACCCCGTCGTGGCTGGCTCCGACCGCGCTGCTGTGGTGCGTCCTGGGGCTCGGCGTCGCGGCATACCTCACCTATGAGCACTACACCGGTGGCACCACGCTGGCCTGTCCCGAGAGCGACACGGTCAACTGTGCGAAGGTGACCTCGAGCCAGTGGTCCAGCCTGCTGGGTATCCCGGTGGCACTGTTGGGGATGGTGTTCTTCGCGGTGATGCTGGTGCTGTGTCTGCCGTCGATGCTGAGCCGGGCGTCCCGTCGTCTGGACGCGGCCCGGCTGGCCTCCTGCCTCGTCGGGCTGGTGATGGCGGTCTACCTGATCTGGGCCGAGCTGTTCCAGATTCACGCAATCTGCCTGTGGTGCACCGCGGTTCACCTGCTGACGTTTCTGTTGTTCGTCACGCTCCTGTTCGGGTATGTCCTCGCCGACGTGTCGACCGACCACCAGCCGTCCGGCTAGCCACGCGGCCCGCGCGCTCAGTCGTCGAACATCGCAACGACGGGCATCTCGACCGTGTCGACGCCCACCACTGATTTCTCGTCGGGTTTGGCCGGTAGCACGGAACGGACATAGTCGGCGGCCGCCCGCTCGACCGGGATGTCGGTGCCCGCTCGCTCCGACATGTACCACCGGTGCTCCAACACCTCGTGGAACACCTCGGCCGGTTCCAGCTTGCCCGCCAGGCTGCGCGGCACGGCGCGCACCGTCGGTTCGTAGACCGACACCAGCCAGTCATGCGCGACCAGCTCGTCGTCCTCGTTCTGCTGGTCGGTGACCGCGCGGAACGTCTCCAGGTCGTTCAGCAACCGCCGCGCCTGGTTCTCCTCGACGTCGAGCCCCGTCAACCGCAGCAGCCGCCGCGAGTGGTGGCCCGCGTCGACTACCTTCGGCTGGATCTGGATCGTGGTCCCGTCGAAGTCGGTCGACATGGACAGCTCGTCGATGTCGAAGCCGAGGTCGTTGAGGTGCCGGATCCGCTCTTCCACCCGCCAGCGGTCACCCCTCTCGAACCGTTCGGCCTCGGTCAGCGCGGCCCACAGCGAGCGGTAGCGCTCCATGATCGTGTTGGACACCTCGACGGGGTCGGCGAGCTCTTCGAGGAAGCCGCCCGCGTCGAGGTCCATGAGCTCACCGGCGATGTTGACCCGGGCGATGTCGAGGTCGTGCTCGCGTTGCCCGGCAGTCAGGCTCGAGTGCAGCTCTCCGGTCTCGGCGTCGACCAGGTATGCCGCGAACGCGCCCGCGTCGCGGCGGAACAAGGTATTGGACAAGGACACGTCCCCCCACCAGAAACCGGCCAGGTGCAAGCGGACGAGCAGCACCGCAAGCGCATCGGTCAGGCGTTGGGCGGTGTCGGGTCGCAGCGCCTGGCTGTAGAGGGCGCGGTACGGCAGGGAATACTGCAGGTGGCGGGTGATCAAGCAGGCGTCGAGCGGGGTCCCGTCGGCCGCGACCCGGCCGCTGACCACGCCGAACGGCTCGACGCAGGGCAGGTCGATGCGCTCGAGGCTGCGCAGCATCCCATACTCACGCCAGGCGAGGTCGAGCTTGATCTCCTTGAGGGCGAGCACCCGTCCCGAGACGCGAACGAACCGGACCACGTGCCGGGAGATTCCTCGAGGCAGGGCGGCCAGGCGTTCGGCGGGCCAGTCCTCCAGGGGCACCGCCCACGGCAGGTCGAGCAGTGCCGGGTCCGGGCGTGCGGTCGTCAGCTCGAGTGGCACGGCCTCATCGTTTCATCACGCGCGACGGTCGGTGAAAGGACATCGGGTGGGTGGGGACAACGCGAAGGGCGGCACCGTCACGCGAGTGGGGTGCCGCCCTCCGGGTGGTGTCAGGCGCCGATCCGCTCTCCGGTCTCGGTGTTGAACATGTGGATGTGGCCCTCCTGGGGGACCAGGTTGATCACCGAGCCCTTCTCGGGGGGACGACGACCGTCGACGCGGGCGATGAACGGCTTGGCCAGCGCGAGGTCTGCGTCGCCCTCGGAGTCGACCAGCTGGGCCTGGGTCGAACCATAGATGTATGCGTCGGCGCCCAGCTCTTCGACGACGTCGACGGTGACGGGCAGACCCGGACCGTCGGCGATCCGCAGATCCTCGGGACGCACGCCGACCGTGATCGACTTCCCCGCGTTGGACAGGTCGTCGCGGGGCACCGCGATGACCGCGTCGCCGAACTTCACCCCGCCGTCGGTGACGGCCAGCTGGAGGAGGTTCATTGCGGGGGAGCCGATGAACCCGGCCACGAACACGTTCTTCGGGCGGTCGTACATGCTGCGCGGGCTGTCGCACTGCTGCAGCAGGCCGTCCTTGAGGACGGCCACCCGGTCGCCCATCGTCATGGCCTCGACCTGGTCGTGGGTGACGTAGACGGTCGTGACGCCAAGACGCCGCTGGAGCGAGGCGATCTGGGTGCGCGTCTGGACGCGGAGCTTGGCGTCGAGGTTTGACAGCGGCTCGTCCATGAGGAACACCTGGGGGCTGCGGACGATGGCCCGACCCATGGCGACGCGCTGACGCTGGCCACCGGAGAGCGCCTTGGGCTTGCGCTCGAGGTAGGGCTCGAGGTCGAGGATCTTGGCGGCTTCCTTGACGCGCTTCTGGATCTCGTCCTTGGACACGCTGGCGATCTTGAGCGCGAAGCCCATGTTGTCAGCGACGGTCATGTGCGGGTAGAGCGCGTAGTTCTGGAAGACCATCGCGACGTCGCGGTCCTTGGGGGACAGGTTCGTCACGTCGCGGTCGCCGATGAGGATGCGGCCGCCGTTGACCTCCTCGAGCCCGGCGAGCATGCGCAGGGAGGTGGATTTGCCACATCCGGAGGGGCCGACGAGGACGAGGAACTCGCCGTCGGCGATGTCGATGTTCAGCTTGTCGACGCTGGGGACGGGGTTCCCGGGATAGATCCGGGTGGCCTCGTCGAAGGTGACTGTTGCCATGGTGGGTCTGCTCCTTCACCGGCAGGTACGTGCCGGACGATCCGTTGTAAAGGCTGGTGTCTCACACCTGGTCGCCGACCACGTCGGCGGCGACGATCGAATCATGTCCCACAAATGCCTCGTGCGCCAGCGTGGGTCACGCTGTGGTGACGCTTGCCGGGCAACTTCTTGGGTCAGGGTCGCAGCGGGTCACCCGCGTCGACGTCCCGTCGACGCCCGGTCGCCTGCTGGCGCAGCTCGCGGAGCAGCTTCAACGTCTGCACGACGTCGCTCACCGTGTCGACCCGGAAGCTGGCGTGGGTGTCGCCGCGACCCACCTTCACCGGCACGTCCCCGGCGTCGACGTCCAGCACCCGGAAGGCGTCCTCGTCGGTGACGTCATCACCGGAGTAGAAGATCGCGTCGGAGCCGACCGCCTCCCCGAGCGCGGTCAGGGCCGTGCCCTTGTCGGCGTGCGACACGGACAGCTCGACGACCGACTTGCCGCGCAGCACGCGTACGTCGGACCGGTTCCGGCCCAGCTCGACTGACTCGGCGAGGGCGGCGGCGGCGTCGTCGGTGGGCAGTCCCCGGGTGTGCACGGCGACGGCGGCTCGCTTGCGCTCGAGACGGGCGCCGGGGTGGCTTTCGATCAGCTCGGCGACATCGGCGGTGAGCTCGTCGAGGAGGGTGCGTTGCGGCCCGTCCAGCGGACCCTGAGTCGCGACATCGGCCCGGGTGGCCTCGGCGCCGTGGCTGCCGATCAGGGTGATGGGTTCTGCCGACGCCAGTCCGGTGACCCCACGCAGGGTGCGGACGTCGCGACCCGAGGCGACGGCGACGTGGGTGTCCGGAAGCGCCGCCAACGCCCTCAGGGTGTCGATGGCGCCGGGTGCGGGCACCGAGTCGTCGGGGTCGACGGTGAACTCCGACAGGGCCCCGTCGAAGTCCGACACGATGAGCAGCGTCTCGACCTTTGCGGCGCGTTCGAGTGCGTCCCGCAGAGCCAGCTGTTCGTCGCTCACCTCAACACCCCCCGGCGCCCGGGTCGTTCGGCTCGCTGGGGATGGTCCGGTGCCGAAGCGAGCGCCTCGAGGAACCGCGAGGCCCACCGGTGCACGTCGTGGTCGGCGATCCGCCGTCGCATGGAGCGCATGATCCGCGCCTTCTCGTGGGCAGGGGTGTTGATCGCCTTGAGGATGGTCTCCTTGAGACCCTCGATATCGTGCGGGTTGCAGATGAACGCCTGGCTCAGCTCGTGATAGGCGCCGGTGAACTCCGAGAGGACGAGCGCTCCGCCGAGGTCGTGTCGACAGGTGACGTACTCCTTGGCTACGAGGTTCATCCCATCGCGTAGCGGCGTGACGAGCATGACGTCGGCCGCGAGATAGAGGGCGGCCATCTCGTCCTGCGGGTAGGAGTGGTGCAGGTAGTGCACCGCGGGCGACCCGATCGGCGAGTAGTCGCCGTTGATCCGACCGACGGTCGTCTCGACCTGCTGACGCAGCTCCCGGTATGCCTCGACGCGCTCGCGGCTCGGCGTCGCTACCTGCACCAGGGTGACATCCGGCGGCCCGATCGCCTTGTCTTGCAGGAGTTCCTCGTAGGCCTTCAGTCGGTGCCGGATGCCCTTGGTGTAGTCGAGCCGGTCGACGCCGAGCATCAGCACCCTGGGGTCGCCGAGCTGGTGGCGCAGCTCGCGCGCGCGGTCCATGACGGCTGGCGACATGGACAGCTGGTTGAGGGCCTGGAAGTCGATCGAGATCGGGATGGCGGCCGCCCGGGTCGTGCGCGAAGACCCGTCTCGCGAGGTCAAGGTGACCAGGTCCCCCCTCGTCGTCACCTGAAGCAGACGCCGACAGGCCCGAACGAAGTTCTGCGCATCGGCGACCCGCTGGAACCCAAGGAAGTCTGCGCCGAGCAGCCCCTCGAGGATCGAGCGCCGCCAGGGGATCTGCGCGAACAGCTCCACCGCCGGGAACGGGATGTGGTTGAACCAACCGATCCGCAGGTCCGGGCGCTGGTCGCGCAGCATCCGTGGGACCAGCTGCAGCTGGTAGTCCTGGACCCACACCGTGGCGCCGTCGGCCGCTACCTCGGCGATCGCGTCGGCGAACCGCTGGTTGACCGCGATGTAGGACCGCCACCACTCACGGTGGAAGGACGGCTGGACGATGACGTCGTGGTAGATCGGCCAGAGGGTGTCGTTGCTGAAGCCCTCGTAGTAGTCCTCGACCTCCGCCGCGGACAGCGCCACGGGCCGCAGGTACATCGACTCGTGCACGAGCGGCGCGATGTCGACGTCCGGCTCTCCGCCCCACCCGACCCAGGCTCCGTCCCGGTTTCGCATCACCGAGTCCATAGCGGTCACGAGCCCACCCGGCGAGCGTGTCCAGCTCACCGAGCCGTCGGCGGCCGTGACCTGGTCGACGGGCAGACGGTTCGCCGCGATCACCAGCTCGAAATGGCGGCGCGGGGCGGACACGTGCGTGGTCATCTCCTGGGACATCTGGTGCTGTCAGCCTAGGCCGTCTGCCGAGGGTCGGCCGACGGGGCGCATCCATGCGCTGTCTGTGAGTCTGGCGCCCGACCCACGCCGACCACTACCGTCTCACTATGAAGATCGCCGACGTCTTGAGAAGCAAAGGAGCAGGCGTTGTGTCGATCCGGCCGGACGACACTGTCGCCACGCTGCTCGCCATGCTCGACGAGAAGAGCATCGGCGCCGTGGTCGTCAGCACGGACGGACGTGACGTCGTCGGCATCGTCAGCGAACGGGACGTCGTGCGACACCTGCATCGCACGGGCGCCTCGGTCGTGCATGGCCCGGTGAGCGCCATCATGACCACTGAGGTCACCACGGCGGGCCTCGACGACGACCTGGAGTCGCTGGCCCGCACGATGACCGACCGCAGGATCCGGCACATGCCGGTCGTCGTCGACGGGGGGCTGCACTCCATCGTCAGCATCGGGGACGTGGTCAAGCTGCGGATCGACACCCTCCAGTCAGAACGTGACCAACTCGTTGGCTATATCCAGCAGTGACTGATACCCGGTCGGCGAGATCTCGGCATACCGTGTGAGGTATGTCGGGGCAGGGTGCCCACCCGGGGGAGCAGACCCGCGCGCGTGAGGTGGCGACGCCCGGGACGCACGAGCGCCTCGGGCGATATCGGCTTGTCGCCTTGCTGGGCGAGGGTGGGATGGGTGTCGTGCACCTCGCCCTCGACCCGAGCGGTCGCGCCGTCGCCATCAAGGTGCTGCGCCCACACATCGCCTACGACCCCGAGGCGCGCTCGCGGCTCGAGCGCGAGGTCGACACGCTCGCCCGGATCAGCAGCAGCCGGGTTGCGGCCGTCATCGACTCGGACATCTCCGGAGAACGCCCCTATCTCGTGACCCGCTACGTCGCCGGGCCATCCCTCGACGACGTCGTGACCGACGAGGGTCCGCTCGACCCGCAGCAGCTCGTCGTCCTCGGCCGGGGTCTGGTCGAGGCGCTCAACGCGATTCACGGCGTCGGTGTGGTCCACCGCGACCTCAAACCCGGCAACGTGCTGCTCGAGGACGGCGACCCGGTCGTCATCGACTTCGGCATCGCGCATATCGCCGATGACGTCCGGCTGACCAGCAGTGGCCTGGTCATGGGCACCCCCGGCTACCTCTCGCCTGAGGTCATCGGTGGGTCTCCCGTCACCCGCGCCACCGACTGGTGGGGCTGGGCCGCGACCCTGGCGTTCGCCGCGTCGGGCCGGCCGCCGTTCGGCCGCGGGCCGATGGACGTCGTGCTCGGTCGGGTCAGCCGCGGGGAGAGCGACCTCACCGGCGTCGATCCGCGACTCACGCCGTTGCTGGCGGCTGCCCTGTCTGCCGATCCGTCGAGACGGCCTCCCGCGCTCGAGGTGATCGCGGCGCTCGAGCGGTACGCCTCGGGGTCGCCGTCAACGGTCGACTACGGCGGAGTATTTGGGACTCAGCCGGTAAGCGGCGCCCTGCTCGCGGAGCCTCCCGCCCGGTCGGGCTTCACCTCGGCGCTGCCCGCCGAGGCGCAGTTGCCCTTCGAGCGTGGGTACAACGGTCATCTGCGCGGCTACGACCCCGCCGCCGGTTCCGAGCCGGCGTACGACCCGCAGCCGGCGTACGACCCGGAGGAGGCGTACGACGCGCAGGAGGCGTACGACCCGGAGGAGTCGGACCGGCAGGCTGCCTGGGAGGGCAGGGGAGACGACCCGGACCCCCGGCTTGTCCGCCCGGCGCGGACCGGGACCGTCCTCGCGCTGGCTGCTGTCCTCGTGGCGCTCGCGGCGAGCCGACCCGGCGTCGCCGTGCTCGGTGGGGTCCTGTGGTGCTGGGCGGCTCGGTTCAGCGACCGGTCCGTGACCGCGCTCGTGCTGAGTCGCTACCGCAACGGGCGCCGCCGCGCCGACCTGCCGATGGCCGTGGCACTCAGTCCCTGGCACATCCTCGTCTCGGCCGTGGTCAGCGTCGCCGGGCTCATCCTCCCCGTCCTGGTCATGGCGTCCGCGACGTTCTGCACGACGCTGGCGACCGCGGCCGTGAGCTCCGCCCCGGTCGGGCCTGTCGTCGCACCGGCGACGGCCGTCGGCGCCCTGTTGGGCGCGCTGATCGCCTGGTGGGGCCCGGGCGGTGCGTCGCTGCAACGCGGGACGAGCTCCCTGGTCAGAGGCGGCATACCGGCTGGCGCCGTCACCTCGTTCGTCGTCGGGATGCTCCTGCTGGTGGCCGCTGCGCTCGTCGTCCTGGCGGTCACCCGGCAGGGGAGCCTGGACTGGTGGCCGGTGCACTGGGGGTCCTCGGCCCGCTGACGGCCGCGGACTGTTGCGGGCTGTTGCGGGCTGTTGAGGGCTGTTGAGGGCTGTTGAGGGCACAGACTCCTCTCAGATAACGAAATAGTCACGACCGGGCTTGGTTTTTTACCAACTCATGACTTACCGTCATCCCGTCGTCATAAAACGCCGCAACCCGTCGTTGGTGGCGACATCAATGTGAATACCCACATCAGGTGCGTGCTCGCTGCGCTGAGCCTCGTCAGGCGAGCACCTTTCCGGGACCGTCCCGGCGTATGACGAGGATGGGGGACCCAAGTTGAGGCCGAGCTCCTGAGAGCGCCGTCGCGAGACGTCGACCAGTCGGTCCTGGGGGTGAAAGTCGGACTCGTCCGGCAGGGCACCTGACAGCCCGATCCCGACAGCTAACCCCGTATGCGCACGTCAGGAGAGGACTGAAACCATGCATTACACCTCCAAGCACGCTGCCCCAGTGCGGCGTCACCTCAAGGCCCGCCTCGCCGGGATCGGCATCGCCGGAGCGGCCACGGTCGTCGCCGGAATGGCTACCGCTACCGAGGCCAAGGCGTCGTCCGTCTGGGACGCCGTCGCCCAGTGTGAGAGCGGTGGCAACTGGGGCATCAACACCGGCAACGGCTTCTCTGGCGGGCTGCAGTTCACGTCCGGCACGTGGCGGGCCTACGGCGGCAGCGGTGCGCCGAACCAGGCGTCCCGTGAGCAGCAGATCGCGGTCGCTGAGCGCGTCCTCGCGGGACAGGGTCCGGGGGCCTGGCCAGTCTGCTCGGTCAAGGCCGGCCTGACCAGGGCCGGCGGGTCCGGTGGCGTCGCGGTCACCACACCGGCTCCGACCACGTCGCGCTCCACGACGCGGTCGGCCCCGACCACCACCAAGGCCCCGGCCAAATCCTCCGCCACCACCAAGAAGGTCAACGCGGCCCCTCAGGTGAGCGGCTCGACCTACACGGTGAAGGCCGGTGACACCCTCTCCGCCATCGCGGCCAAGCTCGGCGTCAAGGGCGGCTGGCAGGCCCTCTTCGCATCGAACACCTCGATCGTGAAGAACGCCAACCTCATCTTCATCGGCCAGACGCTGCGCCTCCCGGCCTGACGTGTGACACCGTGAACTGAGCTGCTCAACCTGGACGGCCCCGCGGTCAGTGACCGCGGGGCCGTTCACGTGCGTGGGTGCGGGTGCTGTTTGGGTACGCTTGCCCGCGGCTTTGCCGGCCCGGTTTCGGGACGCGCGGGCCGACGCCGGCGTGGCGCAACTGGCAGCGCACCTGTCTTGTAAACAGGGGGTTGGGGGTTCGAGTCCCCCCGCCGGCTCCAACTCCAGTGTGTAGCAACGGGATTCGTATATGGGGCGTGAAGCATGTGCCCCTGTCCGCTTAACTGATGCGTTGATTGGCCATATCAGCGGGCTGACCTGCGGAAACGCGGCCCGGCGTGTCTGAGGCGACGGGCATTCCTGGCCGCTCATGTCCACAGCGATGCGGCTCGCTATCGCACGTGGATCGCACGTGCCAGCAGCCGGGCTCCGGCACGAATGCGGCCGTTGACAACGGGTCGCGTGCAGTCGGAGTGACGGAGCCGGCGCCCCGCCCGCCGGTGGTCGGCATCAAGTCCTGCGTTGCAGGATCGGGCGCCTGACGGTCGACCTGCTCAAATCTGGGGGTCATCCGTAGCGCGATTCCGGCGTCCGGATCGACGAGCTACGAAGTAGACCCAGGGATCGCGACGCCGTTCTCCAACGTTTGTGATAGTACGTGTGCAACGCTTACGCACATCCAGTGCAACCAGCACGGGTGAGTCGGTAGTGAGGGAGGAACATCTTGGGCAGCGTGCCAGCTCGATCGACAGCGGTAGTCGCGCACCGCGACTCGGTGCAGGTGGGGGACAGCGATCTGGTCAGCGCCGTGGTCACCAAGTTGGGAACACGCCTGGTCTGCTTCGTCGTGGCTAAGGACAAGTCGACCATTACCAGGTGGCGGAACGGGCAAAGCGCGGTCCCGGACGAGTCGTCGAAACGGCTACGGCTGGTGTACCAGATCTTCCGGCTCCTAGAGGGCAGCGAGTCCGATCACACGATCCGGGCCTGGTTCATCGGGATGAACCCCCAGTTGGACGACGACTCACCGCTGGAAACCATCGAGGCGGGACGGTACAAGGACGCGCTAATAGCCGCACGCGCGTTCTTGGCTGGTGGCTGACCGCGGGTGCCTATCGAGACGGTCTCACCGCCGCCGGCCGTGTTTCGAGTAGCGCGCGCAGACGGGGCGGCTCGATTCTCGCAGATCTCACCCGCCGACAACCGATCCGCCAAGGCCGGCAATCGCTATGACGTCGTCGGCGGGGGAGTGCTGTATGCGGCTGACGAGGTGCAGACTTGTTTCCGGGAGACGCTCGCCCGGTTCCGGGCCGACCCCCAAGATGCGACAACTCCTGCAAGACGCCGATTCCGACGAGTCGGGCTTCATGATCGTTGGTGGGGTGCCTCAGGACTGGCGACTGCAGCGCCGCGTCTTCATCCTCTCCTCAGAGAACGCCCTCCCGTTTGTGGACGTGGAGAACCCGGCCACCTTGCAAGCGTTGGAAGAGGAGCTCAGCTCAGAACTCGTCAGCCTCGGCTACACCGTCAACCTCGACCTCAGCGACGTCCGCAACCGCGACCGGCGACTCAGCCGCGCGATCGCCGCTTGGGCCTACACCGCCCAGGACGACACCGGAGAACCGCTGTACTCCGGTATCCGCTACCACTCCCGCGTCGATGACTCCAAGGTCTGCTGGGCCATCTTCGACGGCACCGGCATCCGCGTGGAACGAGTGCACAGCATCGAGTTGGACGACGGAGACCTAGAATATGTCTGCCACGACTGGCGCCTCCGCCCCTACTGATACCGCTCCGCCTGCCGAGGTGGTCAGCCGAACCGGATCAAGCCCCAACGCGCAAGGTGCGCCCACAGGCGGCGGTGTGACGCGGAGGGGAGCGGTGCACTAGGCGGTAGGTGTGTGGACCGCGTCGCGCCTACTGACCTTCTTCCCGCACCAGCCTCAGGCCGGTGAAGCTGACGCGGCCGATTTCCTGATCAGAGCCGCAGGCCGGGCTCTGATATTGACCCGTAAGGCGATTCGCCGACGATTCACCTGGTTCCTGTCCGCGCTTCGTCGGTCACCTAAGCTTGTTTGGCTCCCCTGATTGTCGCCGGGGCTTCCGCTTGGCCCCCCGCCCTGCAGGCGACAGGGCCCGACGTCAGTTCGAATGCTGAGAAATTGTCGACGAACGGGATAGCCCGGGGGTTCGTCAGTCGTTGACGTGACGACGGCACCGAACGTGTTGCGGTGGCCTGAACGGGTCATCGGGGGGATGGCTGCTGCGTGCGATGCGCCGGGTGGCGGCCTCGGGTGCACTGGTCGGTATGAGCTGTAAGGCCACAACCGAATCCGTTCCAGGCCACGCCGCCTGCGGCACCGTCATCGAGGCGCTGCGTCCGGGGCAGGCGTGGCCGGTCCTCGCGGTGCACGAGGGGCTATCACCGGCCTCGCGCCGGCTGCGGTACTGCGCTGCGACACCACGGCTGAGCCCGCGGATGATCCGCGTCCTGACCGACCTGCGTCCTAGGCACCACGAGGCGTATGCCGCGTGGCGCGACGGGCGCCCGATCGGGATAGTCCGCTGGATCCGCACCCCAGCCCTTCCCGACGAGGCGGAGCTCGCCCTCGAGGTCGTGGACGTCGAACAGGGCCGCGGCGTGGGACGCGCGCTGGCAGCCTTCGCGGCGGTCCGCGCGCGGCGGGCCGGAGTACGGACCATGATCGTGTCGGTAGACCCCGAGAATTTCCGGGTACACGGCTGGTTGACCAAATTGGCCGCGAGGGCCCTTCCTGACGACGCGGACCGGTTCGCGGTACCGGCTCGGGCCTTGTATACGGCTTTGCAGGCGGCGCACCCCCGACCATGACATAGGACCGGATGCGGCGGCGACCCGGCAGACGCCGAGCGGCGCCCCGGCGTCCCCCTTCAGGGCGCACATCGACAGACCCCGGCGACACCGGTGCCCGTCAGCGCAACGACGCTCGTACTGGTCGTGGCGGCTGAGGGTTGGCCTCGACAGTGCAAAACGTCGAAGGTCGAGTCACCCTTTCTCGCTTTGAGGTGATCTCAGCGACGACACCGGCCTGCGAGGTCGGCGGTATCCTCCGACTGTGGCCGAGCAGGAGATCCGGTTCACGACGGCCCGCGGCCGCCGCGTCGCCTGGTCGGCCGTGGGCTCGGGACCGACCCTCGTCGTCGGCGGCTGGTGGTGTAGCCACCTCGAGCTCGACTGGGAGGACGCTGCCTTCCGGTGGTTCATCGGCCAGCTCGGCACCCGCTTCCGGGTCGTTCGCTACGACCGTCCGGGCACAGGGCTGTCGGACCGGGACGGTCCGCCGCTGAGCACCCTCGACGACGACGTCGAGGTCTTGGACGCCGTGATCCAGGCAACCGGCGAGGACAGCGTCTTGGTCCTCGGCGCCTCATCGGGTGGGTGCGTGGCGGCCCGGTATGTGGCGTCGCACCCCGGACGGGTTCGCCGGCTGGTCCTCTACGGCACCTACGCCGACGGCCGCCGGCTGGCGCCCGAGGCTGCCCAAAGGTCGCTGGAGTCGGTGGTCGGGTCACACTGGGGGATCGGGTCGCGGGTTCTGGCGGACGTGTTCCTTCCCGGCGCCGGTACGGCCGAGCGGGAGGCTTTCGCCCGCTTCCAGCGGCTTAGCGCCACGGCGGAGAACGCCGCTGCGTCGCTGGCCGCCGTTTACGGGATGGACGTCCGCGACGACCTGTCCCGAGTTTCTGTCCCGACCCAGGTGCTGCATCGTCGGGACGACCACGCCATCGCGGCGTCACTCGGGCGTGACGTGGCCGCCCGGATCCCGGGTGCCACCTTCGTGCTCCTCGACGGCGTGGACCACTTCCCCTGGCGCGGTGACGCCGGGTCCCTCGTCGTCGCGGTCTCCCGGTTCCTCGGCGAGTCGGGAGGGCCGGTGGCGCCGGGCACCGAGCAGGCGACTCTTCCGGCGGACCTCGCGTCGTTGACCGGGCGGGAGCTGGAGGTGCTTCGGCTGGTCGCCACGGGTCTGACCGACGACGACATCGCCGAAGGCCTGGTGCTGAGCCCCCACACCGTGCATCGTCACGTTGCCAACATCCGGACCAAGCTCGGCCTCGCCTCCCGAGCAGCGGCCGCGGCCGCCGCGGCACGGGCCGGACTGGTCTGACCCAGGCGCGGTGGCCCAACCCGGCCACCCGTCGAGATGGCCGTTCCGTGCGATGCGCCGGGTGGCGGCACTGCAGTGCACTGGACGGTATGAGCAACGGAACCACAATCATGTCCGTCCCCGGCCACGTCGAAAGCCGGTGGGACGTCGTCGCCTCCCACGCCTACGACGCCTTTCTCGCCTGGGGGGAGCACCGCGGGATGGCTCAGCGACGGGCCGCCCTACTCGCCGGCGCCCGCGGCACGGTACTCGAGATCGGGGCCGGGACCGGTTTGAACCTCGCCGCGTACCCTCCCGTCGACCGCCTTCTCCTCTCGGAACCGGCGCTGACGATGCGCGGCCACCTGGTTCGCCGGGTCGCCGACCAGACAGCCGCGGCCGTCGTGCTCGACGCCCACGCCGAGTCGTTGCCCGTGCCCACCGGCAGCGTCGACACCGTCGTCTCGACGATGGTGCTCTGCACCGTGCCCGATCTAGACGCCGCACTTGCCGAGGTGGTTCGCGTCCTGCGGGTCGGTGGCCGCTTTCTGTTCGTCGAACACGTCGCCGCCCCCGAGGGGACCGCGCTGCGGCGCTGGCAGGAGCGGTTGGTCGAGCCGTGGGCGGTCTTTGCGATGGGCTGCCGCTGCGACCGGGACGTGCTCGGGGCGATCTCCCACCATCTGATCGTGGACCGGGGAGAGCTCGACGCCTGGCGCGGGATGCCACCCGTCGTCCGCCCCCTGGTCGTGGGACAGGCCACCCGTCCCGCAGACTAACCGTGGTCCACACGGCCACAACGGCTTGTTTGGCGGTCACCGACACCGATACCGCGGTCCATGGCCACATTGACTCGCTGGGAGAAGATTCGAGCGAACGCAGACAGTTATGACAGGGAAGAGCAGTGATCAGTCTGACGACCGGTTTGAAGGGACACAGAGAAGGTCACGGTGGTGTCGCTTGTGGCGGACGGGTGCGCGGTGTTGTAGTCGAAGGTCGGCCCTCGTCGGCCAGCGACTCTGGCGCGAGCTCTTGGGAGCCGGCGCGAGTGAGGTTCGCGTCTAACGTGGTTCGTTCTTCCTTGCGCGGTAGCGGTGCTGGTACATCTCAAGCACGACAGGCAGCAGCCTCGCCTCCCCGCCGTCGGCGTGGTTGGCGGACTGCTGGCTCATGACGCCGGCGGCCAGGGTGACGAGGAGCTCGATGCCCTCGGGGCTTGCCGCTTCCGGAGCAAGGTCGCCCACAGCGACGGCGTCGACGAGGGCCTGTCGAATGATCTGCATCGCCTCCACGCTTGGTGCGTATGCCTTCGCGGAGGGGGTGAACCCCGGTACGGTGCGCCGGAACATCAGGTCGGCCAGGGTGGGGTACTGGCCGACAAAGGCCACGGTGGCCTTGACGGCCGCCTCGACAGCCGCCCAGCCCGGCGGCGTCGAGGCGACGACGGCGTACACCAGGTCGCGGTGGGCGGTCATGCCGCGGGCGAAGAGGGCGTCATAGACGGCTGTCTTGGACGGGAAGTACCGGTACACCGACGGCTGCGCCAAACCGACCCGGGCAGCCACCTCGGACAGGTTCAACCCCGCGACCCCGTCTTGGGTCATCTGTTCCAACGCCGCGTCGAGAAGTTCGACGGTGGTCCGCGCCCGCTGCCGCGCCCGAGGCGTCGCTGCATCTGGTGATCTCATCAGCAATAGTGTATTGCATTCTCTGTCCCGGTGCGGGACCCTGGTGTCACCAAGGTCAGATCGTTGGGGGTTGATGACGATGAACAGGTTGACGTCCGACCGGGCCACGCGCCGAATGAACGCGGATCCCGAAACGGTCTATGGGTTGGTTTCGGATGTGACCCGGACACCATCGTGGAGCCGCGAGGTCATAGCGTGCCGGTGGCTCGATGGCGCCACCGGGCCAGCGGTCGGCGCCCGGTTCGCGGCGACGAACCGGCGACGGTGGCTGACCTGGACCAACCAGCCGATGGTGGTGGCGGTCGAGCCGGGACGCGAGTTCGCGGTGGACCGCACGGAACGAGGCGGTGGGACGATGCGCTGGACCTACACCTTGACGCCCGCTGAGGCGGGCACCGACGTGGCCTTGTCCTACGAGGTGCTCAAGCCTGTGCCGGTGCTGCTGCACGTGATCCTGCGACTGTTCTTGGGCTGTCCCGACCTGGAAGCCGACCTCCATCGCAACCTCGAAGCCAGCCTGGCCCGCATCGACGCGCTGACCGACGCCGGAACCGTCCTCGCCGACCGGGAGCGTAACCAGTGACGACCTTGACCGAAATCGCCCCGGACACCTACCGCATCTCCACCTACGTCGACCCCCCCGGACTGGTCTTCAACCAGTTCTTGGTCACCGGCGAGGAACCACTGCTCTTCCACACAGGGCCACGCGCCATGTTCCCCACCATCGCTGAGACGCTCCGCACAGTCCTGCCGGTCGAACAGCTGAGGTGGATCACCTTCGGGCACCTGGAAGCCGACGAATGCGGCTCGATGAACCAGTGGCTCGCGGCCGCCCCTGACGCGCAGGTCGCCCACGGGCTGCTGGGCTGCTCCCTCTCCGTCAACGACATGTCCGACCGGCCGCCGCGCCCACTGGCCGACGGGGAGGTCATCGACATCGGTGGGCACCGGCTGCGGCGGATCGAAACCCCGCACGTCCCGCACGGCTGGGACGCCGGCCTGTACTTCGACGACACCACCAGCACCCTGCTCTGCGGTGATTTGTTCACCGCACTCGGGACCGGGCCAGCGATCACTGAGGTCGAACTCGTTGGTCCCGCCCTCGCCGCCGAGGACCTGTTCCACGCCACCTGCCTAACCCCCACCACCGCAGCGACCATCCGATCCTTGGCCGACCTGGCCCCGACAACCCTCGCACTGATGCACGGCCCCAGCTACCACGGCGACTGCGTCAGCGCACTGACCGATCTAGCCACCGCCTACGACGAACGCCGCCAGGCCGCGGCCCACGGCAGAACGGTCGGCCACCAGGGCTCGCCACAGTAAGGAGGATGCGAAGGAAACCCGGCAGCGCAGTTTGCAACTGTTGCAGGATCCTGCCGTTCAGCGGCCGCACTCCAGGGCCGCACTCGGCCTGCTATATCTGAAGCATCATCGGCACGCCGTAGCCTCGCGGGAGCGGTCCACCCGACAAACGGCCCCCGGTAAAAGCGGCGCTTCAATAGCGGCGATAGAACGCGCGTCCGGACCGCGCACCCTGCAGTGGAATCCCGGCGGCCTCGGCCTCAGAATTGAGGGCTGTTCCGCTCACTTCTGAGGTGAGAACCACGCTTGAGCGGACCGGGCGACCGCCTGCGCGTACTCTGAAGCTGCGCCAGGAGGTCGATGGCCACGGAGAGCCGCCCAACTCAGAAGGGCGGCAAGCGCCGCTGGTTCACTGTGAACTTGTCCGTGTGTTCCTACCTACCTACCACCGGCGGAGCTGTCCGTGGGGAACCGCCCCTGACTTGTGTCATCCGGTGCTCTCTACCAAGTCAAGGCAGTAGGTCGCTAGCGTGGCGCGGTCCGAAGCAAGCCTTTCCATCTGAGGCGACGGAGGACTTTGTAGGTGCTCGAACGGCATGCTCGACAATCCGGAGAAGATCAGCATCTGGAGAGCGTGCAGTCGGTTGACCAGCGCTGGGTCCACGACCATCCCCTCGGCGGCCAGTCCCTGAACATACTCCGGCACGACGGCCGCGTCCGTCTCCGCCAGAGTGGCCGCGGGCCTGCGGCCGAGCTGAACCTCGCCCAGCACTAACTGGCCGAGGTCGAAGCCGAGCGGAAGCGGTTTCCAGAAGCCGAAGTCGATGAGGACGAAGTTGTCCCGATGTGGCGCGCCCATGAGGTTGTTGGGGCAGGCGTCGCCGTGCCCGGTGACCAGCGGCGCCCCATCGAGCTCGGCAACCCAACGCGGCGCCTGTACGGCGGCATTGCGCATTCGGTGCCGCAGCTCAGGGCCGAAGGAGTGAGCCAGCAGCGGGTGTGACCAGAGGCGGTCGTCGTCAAGCATGGGCACTACTTGGTGGCGGAACCGTCCCTCCAGGTAGTCGCGCACGGTCCATGCGTGCGCACCCAGGTCTGCCAGCGGTGCGACGGTGGGGCTGCCAGCCAGGCGTCCCAGTAGGTAGGCCGCCCGGCGGTAACGGTCAACGTCCCACGGCCAGTCGGTGGCCGGGACCTCGGCTAGCCACATCGACGCAGAGAGTTCGTCGAGGTCGTAAACACCGAGCACCGTTGGCATGGAGAGCCCGGTGGGAAGTCGTTCGGCGAGTTCGGAGCGGTAGACCAGCGGTTCGGTGCGCCAAGGGACGCCTGCGGCCGCCATCTCGCGGATCTCGGGTGGGACGGACGCGAAGAGCGGGGAACGTGACCAGCACTGAACGTGTTTGACAAAGATCCGGAACGGCTTCGGACCGTTCGCAGTCGCCGCGTGACCGCTGACCCAGTACCGACCGGCTGTGGTGATGGAGGGCAGGTCGTAGTCGACGACGGACACCGCGAGGTCCAGGATTTCGACCCGTTCCTCGCCCAGGAGCGAGGCAACCATGGTGTCCAGCTCCTCATCGCCGACGTCGGCTACGCCCAGCAGTGCCCGCGTATTCATAGCGAGAAAGCTACTTTACGACCGCGTGAATGTAAAGTCACTTTATGACCACTCAGGAGCGGCACGTCATGCTCGTCCTAGGATTGTTGTTCGCGCAGGCGCGCGAGCTGGTGATCAATGACTCGGCTATCGTTCTGCGTCCCTCCCAGCTCCGAGTTATCGGCATGGTGCCGGGTGAGGGAATCACTGTCACCGACCTCGCCGACCGGGTTGGGATGACCAAGCAAGGGATAGGTCAGTTCGTAGGTCACCTCGTAGACAAGGGGTACCTGACTGCCGAGGTCCACCCTGACGACCGCCGCGTTCGAGTGGTACGTCGGACCTCACTGGGTCAGCAAGCGTCCCGCCAACTTGAGCTCGTCTTGGCCGATCTCGAGAGCCAATGGGCCGAGCGGATCGGCACTCGCGTCTATGGCGAGTTTCGCGCGGCCCTCGACCAACTAGCCGGCCTCCCCCCTGGTTGAGGGCTCGGCTCTTGGCCACACAGCTACCCTCGCGAAATCTGCCGCGGCATATGCCCTGCAGCTCGCACCGTCGAGACGGTACTACGCCCATGCCTTCCTCGCTCGTCGCTGCCGCGCGCCCGAGCGGTGGTGTAGGAGTGCGTTCTAGTGCAGAGTGGACGCCGGAAAGGGCGCAGTGCCACCATCACGAGGTGGACAGGTACGTCATCTATGGCGGGCGGCCGGGTTATGACCGGCTCAAGGTGCTGGCCCGGCGCTGGCAGCCCACGACCGACGCACTGCTCGGCAGGGTTGCGGTGGGCGCCGGAATGCGATGTCTGGATCTTGGTTGTGGTGCCGGGGACGTCACCTTCGAACTTGCCCGGCGGGTGGGCGCCAGTGGTCGCGTCGTCGGCCTTGACCTTGATCAGGCCCAGCTCGAACTGGCGCGCGCCGAGGCCGAGCGGCTTGGGCTCGCCAACGTCGACCTGCGTGTCGGTGATGTGACGGCCCTCGGCGACGACGCGGTCTACGACATCGTGTATAGCCGGAACGTGATTCAGCATCTGGCTCGGCCTGTTGCCGCCATCCGCGGGATGTGGGTCGTCGTCAAGCCGGGCGGTGCGCTCGTGGCGGAGGATGTCGACTTTGAGGCGGCGTTTTGCGAACCGCCGTGCGCTGGGCACGACTTTTGGCAGCGGACCTACCAAGCGACGCTGCGGGCCAACGGTGGGGATCCGCTTAGCGGGCGCCGGTTACTCGCCAGGTTCCTGGCTGCGGACGTTCCGACGCCACATGTGACGGTGGTGCAGTGCCTCGACTTACTGGCGAGGGCAAGCTGATTCCCTATCTGACAGTCGAGGGCACAGCTGCGACCACGATTGAGTGCGGGGCGGCAACAGTCCAGGAGATCGACCATGCGCTGGTTAGCCTGCGCGCCATGGCCGAAGACGAGACCAGCCTGTGCGGCTCGCCCCGCATGTTCCAGGCGTGGTCCCGCTGTGTGGCGTGACCGCGTACCTCGTCCTCCTCCCAAGCAAAGAACAGCGCCCTCGCGGTGGCTGCCGCCGCTGCTACGCGAGTTGCGTGCGGATCACGTTGCTACGCGAAAAAATACCGAAAATGTCGGCGACCTGGGCTTAGGCGAGGCTTAGCCGCGGCTTAACCGAGCCCTGTCCGCGGCGACCGGCGACGGCATAAGGCCTGCCGGTTAGGGGGTGACCGTGCGGACGGCAGCGGGGGCAAGCGTGCTCGGGGTTACTCGAGTGTGGTGGGGGTGTCGTTGATGATGTGTGCGGCGCGTTCGCTTTCGGCATGCACGAACCTGGCGAATTCGGCGTGGTCCATGCCCATGTGGTGGGCGCCGTGCGAGGTCAGCCAGCCCTGGAAGTCCGGTGCGGTCAGCGCGCGGGAGACGTCGCGGGCGAGCGTGTGGACGACCGGGTCTGGGGTGCCGGCTGGCGCCCATAGTCCGTACCAGATCGGGAAGTCGAAGCCGGGGACGCCCGCCTCGGCGATGGTGGGCACCTGCGGGAGCAGCGCCGAACGCCGGGCGGTGCTGACGCCGAGCGCGACGAGGTCGTCGCTGCGCAGCAATGGCTCGGCGGTCGCGATCGGGAACATCGCGTAGTCGGTATCCCCGGCCGCCGTTTTTGCGATGGTGTCGCTGATCGCGTCGGCGGCGCTGGCTGGCCGGTGCACCGCGGTGATCCCGGCCGCGCGGCTGAGCGCCTCGACAGCGACGTGCGTACCGGTGCCTACCCCGGCCGAGGCGAAGGTCAGCTCACCCGACCTGGCGTGCCCGGCCGCGATCAGCTCGGCCACGGTCCCGATGCCGGCCGTCCTGCCGGCCACCAACACGTAGGCCTGGCCGGTCAGCGCTGCGACTGGGATGAAGTCGTGCAACGGGTCATACGGCAGGTCGGTCACCAACGTCGCGCTGTAGGCGTGCGCGCTCGTGTTGACCAGCAGCGTGTACCCGTCCGGAGGCGACTGGGCCACCATCCCCGGGGCCGCTGTGCTGCCCCCACCGGGGTGGTTCTCGACCGTCACCGGCTGACCCCACAGCCCCGACAGCTTCTCGGCGACGACCCGGGCCAGCACGTCAACCCCGCCGCCGGCGCCGAACGGCTCGATCAAACGAACCGGCCCCGTCGGATAGTCCGCCTTGATCCACAGAGCAGACGCGTCATCCCGCATTGCGCCCTCCCAGGGACCGACCTCGAACCTGTCGCATCCTCCCACCCGCCGCGCATCGCCACGACGTCACCTGCATCTGGTCCAGGGAGAGCCAAAACCGCGGCCCGGCTGACAGATGCCGACCCCCGCAGAAGCGGACTCATGGGGCGGCGAATCAGACCCACGCAACAGCCCGCATTTTTCGCTGCGGAAAGACGTACAGCGCGGATCGTGGCAGAGTCGGGCGATCGCGGGAGGCCTGCTCCTGATCGGCGTGCGACGGGGGCGTCAGTGTCGATCGGGTATCAGAGAGAGGCGGCGCGCCTCCTAAGGAGAACAAACGTGGCCTGCCGGCCACCTGAAGTGAGGAGCCATGATGGCTGCACACCTTCGTCACCGTCCGTTAGACGAAGCAGACCTCGAGGTCCGCGCCGACGAGCTGTCCCGCACCGGGCCCACGATCCACACCCGACTTGTGACGCGGGTGGCCGGTTCGGTCGAACCGTCGCCCCGAGTTGAGGTCAAGCGCGACGGGGATGGCTGGAAGGTCGATGTCGAGGTGCCCGGAGCGGTTGCTGTTCCTCGTCCAGGCCTGACAGTCGGCACGATCGAACGGGTCGCCGCTCCGACCGCACGCCAGCTGGACGCGTCCATCCCGACGAGGGTTGCGGTGTCGACGGATCCAGAAATGACGCCTCTTGGTTCCGGTCCCGTGAAGCTCTCTGGCCGGCCTGGTCGCGAATACACTCCGCTGCTTGTCACACCGAGTGACGGACGGCATCTGCTCGGGTCCCACGCGTGGCCCTGGAACCTCACCGGCTTGGTCACCACGAGCGACGGCAAAGCCGGCTCAGGAGTCTTGATCGGCGATCGCCTCATGCTGACGGCTCACCACATGCGGCCCAGCGCAACCATCGCCCGCGGGAGTTGGTGGATGACCTTCACTCCCAACTTCGACTCGGGTAATGCGCCGTTCGGATCCTCCAACGTCAGCGATCTACGCCACTACGATAGTGAGAGCGACACCCAGTACATCGTCGGTCACGACTTCATGCTCTGCCGCCTGTTCGAACCCATGGGGCAGCACCTCGGTTTCATCGGGGCGAGCACGTTCGACGACGACTGGCGCGGGATGAACGTGTGGAGCAATGTCGGCTACCCGATCGACGTCGGTGGCGGCCAACGACCGGCCGTCCAGACGGGTCAGAGTATGGAAGACGACTACGAGGACGACTCAGGCCAGTACATCGAGACCGAGGCGAGCCTTAACCACGGCAACTCCGGCGGGCCGTTCTTCTCCTGGTTCACCGACGGGCACGTCCGTCTGTGCTCGGTGGTTTCCGGCGAGACCAGCTTCAACGGGGACGTCGACAACGTTCTGGCCGGCGGCGACGACATGATCAACCTGATCTCGTGGGGACGCGCCAACTGGCCAGCCTGACGGCGCGGGCCGCCTCAGAATCTGCTCTTGATGACAGCGGATCCCCACCCGAACGTCCACAGATCGGTAGACGGCGCACCGTAGCGGCACCAGCGGGCGAACGCTCATCGGATCCGGCGGGGCGAGTTCGCCGACTGGCGGCGACGAGACACACCTTTGAAGCGGCTGTCCAAAGGGTCGATGGTCAATGGGGGTGCAGGTGGCGTTGCCCCGTTACCGCCCTGTGGTGCCGTCGATCAGTTCACGCAAAATGTCGGCATGACCGGCGTGCCGGGCGGTCTCGGAGGTCATGTGAGCCGTGGTCCAGCGCAACGTGCGTCGCGCACCAGTCAGGGACAGCGCGGACGTCGCCTCGGGGTCGCCGATGTGGCGGATCGTCAAGTCGCTGGCGGCGATGGCCCGCACGTAGTCAGCAATGACCTCCTTCTCAACGGTACCTGGAGCGGCGCTCATACCTTCCCCCCAGTTCGGCTCGGAGCCGATCCCGGTCAGGTGGTAGCCGAACCAAAAACGTTCACCGTCCGTGGAGTGCCGCACCAGCCCCAACAGTGACGTTCCCTTTGGGACGAGGACCTTGCGCACCTGATCTTCGTTCAGATCGTCGAGCTTCTTGACCAAACTCTGGCGAGCGAAGTTCAAGAAGGCCAAAGCGGTGTCCAACTCGTCGTCGTCATTGCCAGGCACCGACTGTCGTTGCGTCTCGGTCACCGAACGAGCCTAGTCGCGGGCTCAGGATCCCGGTCTCGCCAACGCCTTCAAGCTCGACGCGGGCGGCTATGACGCGACTGGCCGGCCGCGCCGGTGCCTACGCCCGGAAGCGGACGAGGTGGCCGCCAGTGACGAGGGCTCGGTCCATGTTGAAGGACCGGTCGACAACCTGCTTCCCTGCTAGAAACCCGCGAAGAAGTCGTCGAAGGCGCGCAGGTCGTGGATGTGGAACCAGCGCTCCTTCTGGCGCCCGTCGTTGAAGTGCATGACCGAGCTGACGTCGAAGAACCGCTCCTCGCGGTTGACCGTTGCGCCGAAGCGCTGGACGGCCAGGACATGGTCGTCGGAGCCTGAAGCGCACACGTCCTGCAGCGTGAAGGTGCCGTTGGTGCGCTGGATGATCTCGCGCAGGTATGCCACCAGCGTGCTCCTACCTTCGACGTCCCTGGCCATCCACGTGGTCCCGGGCAGATGCCAGATCACGTCCTCGTGGA
>NZ_JBDTKA010000080.1:0-34341 GCF_039935575.1 Lapillicoccus sp. | reverse complement strand
TAGGCGCGTTTCCGACACCCAACCAGTCGTCACCCTAAACTGCCGAGGCTTGTTATGGCTCAGTGTCTGACCTGGGGCTTTAGACGTTGAAGCGGAACGTTGACATGCACTCCGACCCACGGCTGTTCTTTGCCCTAAATGGGCTCTGAACTGCGGAAACAGTGTGGGGTCGACCCGAGTGCGCTGCGGTCATTTGCGGTCTATTCTCATGCTGGTCTGGGCAGATTGAGGGCAGCGATCCTCCGTGCCGGCCTCTCGGAGACGTCACGAAGCTGGCCGGACTACCCCGTGCTCCACCTGCCGCCGCACAGTGCGGATCAGTCAGCGTCGACGTGCCCCACTCCGCCCACAGTGACGCGGCGCTGCTTGGCTCGAGATCCTCTGAGTTGCAAGGTCGGATCTGTACCTGACGGCTTCCGTCGGACCAGCCCCGAGCGCCAAACGGGCTGTGGGACGCTCTCGGAGTCCACGGCGAGTTGTCGCGCGTACTGGTCGGCAAGTGCCTATGCTCCGAGGCATTCCGATGGCGGTCGGTTCGGCACGACGCGCTGATGTCCCAAATGAGACTCGTTCGAACACATGTTCGATAGTGTGAGCAGATCCTCATAGCCAAAGGAACATTGCATGGACATCCTCGAACTGATCCAACGCGGTGAGCAGAATGTGGAAGGCCACAACCACCCAGTCCGCTTGCGCCAAGCTGCCGAGCAGTTCCTCTGCGCGTACGCGCCGTTCGAAGGGTTCTCTGTCGTCGCGGCCAGTCCTCAGGCCGAGCGCGTCCTAGGCGCCGCGATGATGCTGAGGCCGGACCTATGCGCAGAAGGGCGCGGCAGCACGGTACTCCTGGACGTGAACATTGCAAGCGGAACCCTTCTGGCGCGAGCCGCCCGACGGCTCCGTGAACGTGGCAACGAGAACATGCTGGTCGCAGTCGCCCTGTACGCGCTGACCTCTGACGCTCACGAGTGGGACGTGCCGGAAGTCAGCCAGGTCGTGATTGCTGGCGGCAGTGACTCTCAGCCTTCAACTCGGTGGGAGCTCACTGAGACCCGCGATGACCGCGTCGTGCTTGCCGGCTGACAGCGTCTTAGCTTTGGCAACCAGAGCATCCTTCTTCTCACCAGTGAGCTTCGCGAAGGACTGCGGGTCACCCGTTCCAATGGGTTTGCCCAAGTGCTCCCGAAGGACAAACAGGATCGCTCCCTCCGCGTGAGCGCGAGAGAACTGCGCCTTATTACGTTGTGCCACTGGACTGGCCCGGCGGTGCGGACGACGGCATCCTGGAACGTTAACCCAGGCAACTTGGCCAGAAGCAACCGCGCTAAATCAACCGCCTGCTCAGACGCGTCGGTGTCCGTCGCTCGTAGTTCGAACTCGTGGTCGAGCACGGGGGACGCGACGGTGCCGCTGACGAGAGCCCCGTAGATCCGGGGCTTCCCGGCGGCCGGATTGACGGATATTCCCAAAACGCCCATGACCGACCGTAACCTAGCCTCCATGCCCTCGATCCCGGTCTACCCGCTGGGAACGACGATCAACGACCGCTAGGAGCTCCGCCAAAAACTTGGGAGTGACGGGCATGTCTACGAGGCTTTCGACAAGACCCTCCAGCGCATAGTCGCGCTCAAATTGCTGCATCCCGAGAAACCCGGGCTAGCCCACGGCTAAGCAGCCTGAGAACTACGGGTTTACACGTTGAAGCGGAACTCGACCACGTCGCCGTCGCTCATGACGTAGTCCTTGCCCTCGATCCGGACTCGCCCGGCCGCCTTGGCGGCGCTCATCGACCCCGCCGCAACCAGGTCCGCGAACGAGACCACCTCGGCCTTGATGAACCCCCGCTGGAAGTCCGTGTGGATTACGCCGGCCGCCTGGGGCGCCGTCCACCCTTGCCCGATGGTCCAGGCCCGCGACTCCTTGGGGCCCGCCGTCAGGTAGGTCTGCAGGCCGAGCGTATGGAAACCGACCCGCGCGAGCTGGTCCAGCCCCGACTCCTGCGCGCCGACCGACTGCAGCAGCTCAAGGGCCTCGTCGTCGTCGAGCTCGGCCAGGTCCATCTCGAGCTTGGCGTCGAGGAAGACCGCATCGGCCGGTGCGACGAGCTCGCGCAGTCGATCCGTCAGGGCGGCGTCGGTCAGCTGCTCCTCGTCCAGGTTGAAGGCGTAGATGAACGGCTTCGTCGTCAGCAGTGACAGGCTGCGCGCCTCGGCAAGGTCCACACCGGCGGGGGCGCCGGAGGCATACAGGGTGTCGCCCTTCTCCAGCACGGTCCGTGCGGCGATCGCGTTGTCGAGCGCGGCCTTGCGGTCTTTGGTGACGCGCGCCTCCTTCTCGAGCCGGGGAACCGCCTTCTCGAGCGTCTGGAGGTCGGCGAGGATCAGCTCGGTGTTGATCGTCTCGATGTCACCCTCTGGAGACACCTTGCCCTCCACGTGCACGACGTCGTCGTCACGGAAGACCCGGATCACCTGGCAGATCGCGTCGGCCTCGCGGATGTTCGCAAGGAACTTGTTGCCGAGCCCCTCCCCCTCGGACGCGCCGCGCACGATCCCGGCGATGTCGACGAAGGACACCGTCGCGGGAATTGTCTTGTCGCTGGAGAACAGCTCGGTCAGCACCCCGAGACGGGGGTCCGGCAGCGGGACGACGCCGACGTTGGGCTCGATGGTCGCGAAGGGATAGTTCGCGGCGAGGACGTTGTTCTTCGTCAGCGCGTTGAAGAGAGTGGACTTGCCGACGTTGGGCAGTCCGACGATGCCGATGGTGAGGGCCACGGGAGCAAGAGTCTAGTTGCCCCCGCCAGCGGTGTCGGACGCCCGCGGAGCCCGTATGCCGCACAGCTGCCGGGACTGCGCGACGAACCGGCCAGCGCTGTCCCACACGACGGCGTCCTCCTCCATCAGCGCGGCCGTAATGTTGCGGCTGGTCAGCTCCACCTGCAGCCAGCCGGAAGCCGGCCGCGCACGGACGTGACCGGTGAACTCGAGGGTCGGCGCCCAGCCGAGGATGCCGAGTTCGAAAGCGACCGGCGGCAGCGCGTCGAGGGCAAACAGCAGCATGACGGGGTCCGGTTCCCGACCGTCGCGCAGCCGCAGCCAGCCGCGCATCACCCCTTCGCCGCTCGGCTTGCCGACGGCCCAACCGGCCGTCGCCGGGTCGATTCGCAGGTCGAGACGGTCGAGCATCGAGGCAGCCGCAAGAAAGTTCGGCGGCGCCTCGGTCGAGGAGAGGCATTCCTCGGGAGGCGGCATCGCCGGGGGTGACACCGACCGGAGCACCGCCCCGGACACGTCCAGGTCACCAAACGTCGCGAGCGCCCGTATCCGTTCCACGAGAACGCCGTCCGGCCCCGGCTGGCGGACGGACACCTGCCCCGTGGACATGGACCGGCCGATGCGGAGCACCTCGGTTCCGACCTCGACGGGGCCTGGACCCGAGGGAGTGAGGAAGTAGCCGCTGAACGCCAACGGGTCGCCGTGGGCTCCCTCGGTGTCGAGACGTCGCTGCAGCGCCGTCGTCGCGAGCGCCATCAGGACCCCGCCGTTGACTCCGTTCCCGATCCGCCACCCCTCGCCGAGCCGGCCGCGGTAGGCGCCGACCTGCTCGGGGACGTCCTCGAGGGCGATCTCGGCGTCCAGCTCGTAGGTCATGGTCAAGAGATATCAGGATGAGGCAGGCCCGTCGTCCCTGCTGGTGCCTGGTCGTGTCGGTGGTGCCTGTCATGGTTCGAACCATGGACATCGTCATCGCGCTGCTCGCCCTCGTGGTCGGTGCACTGCTCGCGTGCCTGGTCGTGCAGGCGAGGTATGCCGCCCGGCTCGCCACCGCGACGACCGAGCGAGACCTGCTGCGCGAGCGCGTCATCGACCTCGAAGCCGCGGTGAGCCAGGACTCCGAGACGGCGCAGATGATCGCCCCGCTGCACTCGAGCCTCGAGCGGGTGGAACGCCAGGTGCACGACCTCGAACGCGAGCGGGTGGCGCAGTTCAGCATGGTCGCCGCCGAGCTCACCCGGGTCAGTCGGTCGACGACCGAGCTCGGCGCCCAGACGGCCTCGTTGGTGGGGTCGCTCAACGCCTCGTCGGTGCGCGGTTCGTGGGGCGAGGTGCAGCTGCGGCGGGTCCTCGAGCTGTCTGGCATGCTGCCGCGCTGCGATTTCGACGAGCAGGTACGGGTGACGGACGCCTCCGGTGGCACGGCGATCCCCGACGTCGTGGTGCGGTTGCCCGGTGACAAGCAGCTCGTCATCGACTCCAAGGTTCCGCTCACGTCGTTCCTTGCCGCGCAGGCCGACGGCCTCAGCGCAGCGGACCGCACCGCCTCGTATGCCGCCCACGCCAAGGCGCTGCGCGGCCACGTGCAGACCTTGGCCGCGAAGGCATACTGGTCCGCCTTCGAGACGACCCCCGAGATGGTGGTCTGCTTCGTTCCCGGGGAGTCGATCCTCGCCGTCGCCATGGCTCATGACCCCGACCTGCACGAGTTCGCGATGCGTCGCAAGGTGGTGCTCGCGTCTCCCGCAACGCTGCTCGCGCTGGTGCGCACCGTGGCCTTCACGTGGCAGCAGGACGCTCTGACGGACCACGCCCGCGAGCTGCTCACCCTGGGCCGTGACCTGCACGACCGGCTGGCGTCGCTGGGGACCCACACGCGCACGATGGGCACAGCTCTGCGCCGGTCCGTGGAGGCATACAACGGCTTGGTGGGCTCGTTGGAGACCCGGGTGTTACCGAGTGCGAGACGGCTGCACACCATGGGACTGGTCGACCGCGACCTCGAACCACTGCGCCCGCTCGCGGCGACGCCACGACCGTTGACCGCGGTCGAGCTGATCGAAGCGCTCGACGCCGACGTGCGGCGTCCCGAGGTCGACCTCGACGCCGGCCTCGATGACGACGTCTCAGACCCTGTGCAAGGGACGGCCGGACAGTGAGGCCGTGTGGCAGCTCGACCCCACCCGGGGTCCCTGCCGGACGGTCAGCGAAGCGTGCCGGCTCCCGTTGCCGCCGGGTCGTGGCGAACGCTGTCCGGTTCGGACCCCGATGCGGCTTTGAGGTCGCGCCGTAGCTCGGTCGGCAACGAGAACAGCAGGGACTCCTGGGCCGCCACCACCGGGAGCACGTCATCGAACCCGTGGGCGGCCAGGTAGTCGAGCACGTCACGCACCAACACCTCGGGCACGCTCGCGCCAGAGGTGACGCCCACCGTCGCTACCCCGTCGAGCCAGGCGTCGTCGATCTCGTCGGCGTAGTCGACGAGGTGCCCGGCGCGTGACCCGTGCTCCAGCGCGACCTCCACCAGGCGTACGGAGTTGGAGGAGTTGCGTGACCCGACCACGATCATCAGGTCGCACTCCGCCGCCATCTGCTTGACGGCGAGCTGACGGTTCTGTGTCGCATAACAGATGTCGTCGCTGGGCGGGTCCTGCAACCGGGGGAACTTCTCGCGCAGCCGGCGGACGGTCTCCATGGTCTCGTCGACCGACAGCGTGGTCTGGGAGAGCCAGACCACCTTGTCCGGGTTGCGCACCTCCACGTCGACGACGGAGTCAGGCCCGTCGACCAGGGTGATGTGCTCGGGAGCCTCACCGGCCGTGCCGACGACCTCCTCGTGACCCTCGTGGCCGATGAGCAGGATGTCGAAGTCATCGTCGGCGAAGCGCACCGCCTCGCGGTGCACCTTGGTCACGAGTGGGCACGTCGCGTCGATCGTCTTGAGGTTGAGGGCGCGAGCCTCGTCGTGGACGACCGGTGCGACCCCATGGGCGCTGAAGACCACGGTGGCGCCCTCGGGGACCTCGTCCGTCTCGTCGACGAAGATCGCGCCACGCTTGCGCAGCGTGGTCACGACGTGCTTGTTGTGGACGATCTCCTTGCGCACGTAGACCGGTGCGCCGTAGAGCTCCAAGGCCTTCTCGACCGTCACAACCGCCCGGTCCACCCCCGCGCAGTAACCTCGGGGAGCCGCGAGCAGAACCCGCTTGGTCGCCACCTCAGCGGGTCGCGAGTCGTGCGTGTCGGTGGCGCCAGGCATACCTGCATCGTACGTGTCGTCCTACGCTGGCCCGGTGACCGCAGGACCGCCCCTGCCCGAGCGGGCGGCTGAGACCAGCGCCGAGCACCCGTGGCCGGTCCGGGTGCTGAGCCTGAAGATCAGCGACTATGTCGAGAAGATGTCGGCGCTGTGGGTCGAAGGCCAGGTGGTGCAGGTCAACCGTCGGGCGACCACGGCCTACCTCGTCCTGCGTGACCCCGACGTCGACATGTCGCTGACCGCGAGCATCTCGGTGCACGCGATCGCGGCGATGGGCACGCCGCTCGTCGAAGGGGCGCGGGTGGTGCTGCAGGCCAAACCGGTGTTCTGGCCCAAACGCGGCACCCTCGTCCTCGACGCCCGGCAGATCCGGCCGGTCGGCGTGGGTGACCTGCTGGCCAGGATCGAGATCCTCAAGCAACGGCTGGCCGCGGAGGGACTGTTCGACGCCGACCGCAAGCGCCCGCTCCCGTTCATCCCACGGTGCGTCGGGCTGGTCACCGGACGAGAGAGCGCGGCCGAGAAAGACGTCGTCGAGAACGCGCGCCGCCGCTGGCCGTCGGTCCGGTTCGCCATCCGCGAGGTGGCCGTCCAGGGCGCGGGCGCCGTCACTGAGGTCACAAGCGCCGTGCGCGAGCTCGATGCAAACCGCGATGTCGACGTGATCGTCATCGCCCGTGGCGGTGGTGCAGCCGAGGAGCTCCTGCCGTTCTCGAACGAGACGTTGCTCCGCGCGGTGTCCGAGGCCGTCACCCCGGTCGTGAGCGCCATCGGCCACGACGTCGACACCCCTCTGCTCGACTTCGTCGCCGACTGGCGCGCCTCGACGCCGACCGACGCCGGGAAACGCGTCGTGCCCGACGCGGCTGCCGAGCGGGACCTCATGGACGGACTGCTGTCGAGGTCCCGCGGCAGCGTGCTGCGTCGCATCGAGCAGGAGCGCCACCGGGTCGAGGCGCAACGGTCCCGACCGGTGATGGCCGACCCGGCAGCTTTCCTGCTCCGGCATCGCGAGCTTGTGAGCGCGCTTCGCGCACGAGCACACGAGCGGCTCAGCGCCCGCCTTGCCCGAGAGTCGGACCAGATCGGACATCTGGCGCGCCAGGCCCGGGCGCTCTCGCCGCAGTCGACCCTCGACCGCGGGTATGCCGTCGTGCAGCACCGAAACGGCATGGTCGTTCGGTCCCGTCTCGACGTCGATGCGGCCGAGCTGTTGCGGGTCCGGGTCGCAGACGGCGACTTCGGCGTCGAGGCCGTCGGCCGGTCGCACTAGCCGCTCGGCGAGCGCTCCGGCGAGTACGGCCTTCTGAACGCCCCGGAACGGCTCCCGGCAGGAGGAGACGGCTGGGTCAGTGGTCCGCCGCCGGGCGCGGCTGGTCGCCCTGCTCGGCATCGTCCTCCCGGTCGTCCGGCTGCTGCCGGAAACCCCCGGCCACCCGCAGCCGTCGGCCGGTGACCGAGGTGTAGTCCACCCGGATGAAATAGGGCTTGTTGCCCTCCTGCCACGGCAGCAGTGGGAGTGACAAAGCCGAGATCGACTCGTTCATCTCGCGGATCGCGGTCGCGCGCCCTTTGACCACGACGCTCCAGGCGGTCCCCTCCGATGTGTCGTAGCCGTCCGCCTCGAACGCGACCTCACGCCCCTTGGTGGCGGCCAGCTTGGTGCCGGCCGCCGTCCGGAACACGACGCTGCCGTGGTCGACGACATAGTTGACAGGGAAGATATCTGGCTGACCGTCGACGACCACGGCGAGTCGCCCCACAACGGCGGTTCGCAGTAGCTCCCAGCACTGGCGGAGGGGCAGCTCGTCCGTGTTCGTAGTCTCGTGCGCGCTCATGGGATCATCATCCGCCCGCCGCCCGCAGGCGTCCAGGGTCGAAAGTCCCGGTCTGGGTCGGAGAGTCGGGGTCGGAGAGTCGGGGTCGGAGAACAGGACCAAAGGCCCTGCCACGGCCACCTCGGGCGGGTGACGCTTGCTAGACACCCCGGTGCGCTGTTCGAAACCAGGAGGACCCATGGCCACTCATGCGAACCACCACCCCCTCGTCGTCGGTGTCGACGGCTCCCCAACGAGCTGGCCGGCTGTGGCCTGGGCCGCCGAGGAGGCTGCGACCCGAGGGTTACCATTGCGCCTGGTCAGCGCCTGGGAGTCCCACTACGACCTGGCGAGCCTCGGGCTCCTGCCCGATGCCGTGCGTACGCACTGTCAAGGCATCCTCGACGCCGCGCGCAAGCAGGTCGAGACCGCCCAACCATCCGTCGACGTGACGGAACAGAGCTTCCTCGGACCGGCTGCGCGGGTCCTGGTCGAGTCCTCACAAGAGGCCGACACGGTCGTGGTCGGGTCGCGGAACTATCGGCCGATCCACTCGGCCCTGATCGGCGGCACCTCCCTCGACGTCGTGGCGCACGCCACCTGCCCGGTCGTCGTGGTACGCAGCACTGATGGAGCGGCAGAGCGCGAGGGCGACGACCGCCAGACAGACGGACACGTCGTTGTCGGGGTCGACGGATCCGACGCGTCCACCGATGCCGTCGGCTACGCCTTCGCCCACGCCTCCCAACGGGGAGTCCCCCTCACGGTGCTGCACGCCTGGCAGACGGAATACGTGGCCAGCGTGGTCTCAGATCTGGCGGCCGAGGACGTCTCGACACAGCTGGCCGAGGAAGAGATGGCTGTCGCGGCGGAGTCGATAGCGGGATGGCGGGACAAGTTCCCCGACGTCCAGGTCCGTAGCCGCGTCGTCGCATCGAACCCCGTCCAGGCCTTGGTCGACGAGTCCAAGTCCGCCGGCCTCGTCGTGATCGGCAGCCGCGGGCGTGGGGCGCTTTCCGGCGCGCTGCTCGGCTCCATCGGTCATGGCGTCCTGCACCGGTCCCTATGCCCGGTCGCGGTCGTCAAGCCAAATCACGGCCGGCGTTAGGTCGTTGTCAACCTGTCTGACTGGCCGCGGACGAGAACGCAACGACGTCCGAGAGACACTCCAAGGAGTAGCGAAATGAGCGACACCCCCGCACCCCGTCCCATCGTCGTCGGCGTCGACGGCTCGGTGTCGGGCGAACGAGCCCTCGACTGGGCCACCCAGGAGGCCACCGCCCGTGGCCTGCCGTTGCGGATCGTCCACGCCCACGAAAGCAGCCCCTTCATCGGTGCTGCCGTCATGGTGGCGCCCCCGCAATGGGACGACCAGGACTGGGTCACCGAGACTGCCCGCGAACGTGTCGCGACGCTGGCGCCGAGGTTGGAGGTCTCGACCGAGGAGATGGCCTCTCCTGCATTCTCGGCGCTGGAGGACGCGTCGGAGCAGGCGGACACGGTCGTCGTCGGTGCCCGAGGGCGGGGGGCTGTCCGGCGCGCGCTGCTCGGATCGACGTCGTTGCACGTGGCGGCGCACGCGTCGTGCCCCGTCGTTGTCGTCCCTGCCATCGAGCACAAGGATGCTGCGCTGTTGCCGGTCCTGGTGGGAGTCGACGGTTCCCCACTGTCCCTGGACGCCCTGGGTTACGCCTTCGCGGCAGCGGCTCAGCGGCAGGCCCCCCTTGATGTCGTCATCTGCTGGGACACCAAGACGCTACCGACCTACCGGCTCAGCGGTGCGATCGCGAAAGATGTCGAGGCAGCAGCGGTCCGCCACCATCGTGACGTCGCCGAAGAGGCCGCGGCGCCCTGGCGAGAGAAGTACCCGCAGGTGGCCGTCACCGTCCATGTCTCGTCCGACTCGCCCGCAGAGGTGCTCGTTGAACGTTCCCGAGCTTCAGTGCTGACCGTCGTCGGCAGTCGGGGGCACGGCAGCTTCACGGGCGCTCTGCTCGGGTCGGTCAGCGATGGGGTGCTGCACCGAGCGCACAGCCCAGTCGCCGTTGTGCGCAGCAGCTGATCCAACCGCGTCGCTCTCTGCCCAGCACGGGCGTCTCGGGTCAGGTTCGGAGGGTCTGCCCGCGCCGTCACCGTCACCTTCCCCGTCCCCGTCCCCGTCACCGTCCCGTCGACAGGCTTGCGACGACAACCCTCCAGCAAAGGTCACCCCATGGGCACTGCCGCTGCTCCACTCGATGTCTCGACCATGCAGGCTCGCCTCGTCAAACTGCGGGTCGCCGCGACGAAAGCCGGTATGGCGGCTGTCGTCGTCACCCCGGGATCTGACCTGCGCTACCTCATCGGCGTGGGCGGGTCGTCGTTCGAACGGCTCACGGCTCTGGTCGTGCCCGCCGACTCCGACGCACTTCCAGTCTTCGTCTCACCGGCATTGGAGTTTGCCGAACTCGGCGATGTGCCCCTCGACGAGCTGGGGGTCGAGGTACGGACCTGGGTCGACGGAGACGACCCCTACCCGCTGGTCTTGCGCGGTCTTGCTGCGGGCCGGCTGGCCGTCTCCGACATGACGCCGGCCCTGCACGTCCTCCGTCTGGCCGTCGCCGGCGAACGCGAGCAGGTGCTCGCCGGTCCGGTGCTTCGCGAGCTGCGGATGCGCAAGGACGCGGCCGAGATCGAGCAGCTGCGCCAGGTCGGCGAGGCCATCGACCGAGTTCACGAGCGGGTTCCACACTTCCTGCAACTCGGCCGCACCGAGGCGCAGGTCGGAGCCGACATCGCAGCGGCCATCGTCGAAGAAGGCCATGCGGTGGCCGAGTTCGTCATCGTCGGCTCGGGTCCCAACGGAGCCAGCCCGCACCATGGAGTCAGCGACCGGGTCATCGAACGAGGTGACGTCGTGGTGGTCGACATCGGCGGCCCGCTCCCGTCGGGCTACAACTCGGACAGCACCCGCACGTATGCGGTCGGGCCGCCGCGCGAGAGCGGCGTGCTGGCCGCATACGCCGCGCTGCACGCCGCCCAACAGGCAGCAGTTGACGCGGTCCGGCCGGGCGTGACCTGCGAGCAGGTCGACCACGCGGCCCGATCCGTGCTGGAAGAGGCGGGCCTCGCCGAGCACTTTATCCACCGCACCGGTCACGGGATCGGGCTGGACGTGCACGAGGAGCCCTACATCGTCTCCGGCAACGACCTACCCCTCGAGCCTGGCATGACGTTCAGTGTCGAGCCCGGTGTCTACTTCGCCGGGCGGTGGGGAGCCCGGATCGAGGATATCGTCCTGGTCACCGCGGATGGTGTCGAGCGGCTGAACAACCGGCCGCACGACCTCGTGGAGCTCTGAGCGTCACACAGCGTCACACAGCGTCTCAGAGGGTCACAGGGTCACAGGGTTCTCAGGGTGTCGGGCTCGGCCTCTAGGGTGAACGCATGGCGACGCCGGAGACGGAGATCGGGGACGAACGGGACCAGGTGGACGGCGCCGACCTGACTGCGCATGCAGGGGTGCCCCTGGAGTTCCCAGACGTGCCGGCCCTGTCGTACGAAGCGGCCCGCGACGAGCTGGCCGCCATCGTGGCGCAGCTCGAGGGGGGCCAGGTGCCGCTCGAGCAGGGCATGCAGCTCTGGCGGCGCGGCGAGGCGTTAGCCGCGCACTGCACCGCGTGGCTCGACGGCGCCCAGCGCGAGATCGCGGGCCAGTAGCGCAGGCGGCCAGCACCACCTCAGACCGGATGGACGGCAGCGGCCCGCGTCAGGACGCGTGCGCCGGCCGCAGCGCGGTCGTGAACGTGGTCAGCTCGCTGTCCTCGGCGGTCGCCGTGACCACGGTTGCGACCGAGGTCTCGGCAGCCGCGCCGGACGGCACGTCGACGAGGCTGGTCCGCTTCTGCGCGGAGTCGTAGTAGCGCTGCCACGCCCGGCCCGCGACCTCGACGGGACCCTGGGGCACGCCGTTGCTGGTGGCGTCGCGCAGCCAGTTCGGGCTGGCTGTCCTGGTCTGCCGGATCGCGATATACCCACCCGACGGGGTCGACCACCCGCCCTGCCAGGTGAGCAGGTCGTCGGTCGTCTTGGTGTACCTGGCGTTCGTCGGCGTCCACCCCGACGGGAGCCCGACCGGTGCCTCGAAGGCCAAGCCCGACTGTGTCACAGCGTCCGCCACGACGGACGCCGCGTCGACTGCCGGCTGATGGACGGCTGAGACCCTGGGCACGATGGCGATCAGCACGACCACGAGACCCAGGATGACGAGCAGCGAGCGCGCCATGTTGGCCCCGGAGCCCATCGAGTACGAGCTGCGCGGCGCCGGTTCCGGTTGCTCCGCAGGCGAATACTCGTCCCGCCCGGTGGGCGTGCCCTCAGGCGCCTGCTCCGAGGCTCGGTCCTGCGCAGGCGTACTCACTCCCCCATCGTCTCCCGCGCCCTGCCTACGATCAAACGGGCCCACCTCTAGAGTTGACCCGACCTGCCACCTCTCGGCCGCGAGGAGACGTTCGACGATGAGCAGCCCTGACTCTTCGCGCCCCCGCGTACTCGTGGTCGGAGAGGCGTTGGTCGATGCGGTCGAGCGCAACGGCGCGCCGATCGTAGAGCACGTCGGAGGCAGCCCGGCGAACGTCGCGTTCGGGCTGGCTGCCCTGGACCACGAGGTGTCGCTGGCGACCTGGTTCGGGCGCGACGACCGTGGTCGACGGATCACCGAAGCGTGCCGGGCCGTCGGTGCGTCGCTGGTCGAGGGGAGCGACGGGGCGGAACGCACCTCGGTCGCGACTGCCGTCCTGGACGAGAACGGGGCGGCGAGCTACGAGTTCGACATCACCTGGGAGCTCCCGCCGCTGCCGGACTTCGACGGAGTGGGTCATGCGCACACCGGGAGCATCGCGGCGGTGCTCGAGCCGGGAGGGTCCCAGGTCCTCGATGCTTTCCGCCGAGCGCGGGAGACGGCCACGATCTCCTACGACCCCAACCTGCGCCCGTCGCTCATGGGTTCGGCCGACGAGGTCCGCGGGCGCGTCGAGGCGCTGGTGGCGCTGGCTGACGTGGTCAAGGCCAGCGACGAGGACATCGCCTGGCTCTACCCCGACCAGTTCGTTCCTGACGTGCTGCGCCACTGGAGCACGCTCGGTCCGGCGCTGTCCGTAGTCACCCGGGGCGGCGAAGGAGCCCTCTTCGCGCTTTACAACGTGGGCGGCGTCGTCACCCACCCGGCGTTCGACACCGAGGTGGCAGACACCGTTGGCGCTGGCGACTCGTTCATGGCCGGCCTGATCTCGGGCCTGCTGGACGCCGGTCTGCTCGGAAGCCCTGCTGCTCGAGACCGACTGCGGTTGGCCTCGCTCGCCGACGTGCGCCCCGCGGTCGACCGCGCGATCCTGACCGGGGGGATCACGGTCTCGCGGGCCGGCGCATACGCACCCAGCCGCACCGAGCTTGCCGCACCGAGCTTGCCTGACCGGGCTTGCCTGACCGGGCTCGCCTGACCGGGGCCCCGGAGGAGGAGCGTCAGCCCTTGACCGCCCCCGAGGTCATGCCGCGGATGAAGAACCGCTGCAGTGCGAGGAAGACGATCAACGGGACGATGATCGTCACGAACCCCGCCGCCGGGATGAGCTCTCGCCCCTGACCGGTCTGACCCTGCAGGCCCTGCAACGCCACGGTGAGGACCGTGTTGTCGCCGCGGCCGAGGAACAGCAACGCGACCAGCAGGTCGTTCCACACCCACAGGAACTGGAAGATCGCGAACGACGCCAATGCCGGGACGGACATCGGGATGATCAGGCGCCAGAACGTCGTGAAGTGGCTGGCCCCGTCGATCTTCGCCGACTCGATGATGGCGGTCGGGAGGCCGGACATGTAGTTGCGCAGGATGTAGACGGCCAGCGGCATACCGAACCCGATGTGGGCGAGCCAGACGGCGATGAACTGCCCGTTGATGCCCAGCTGGTTGTAAAGCTTCAGCAGGGGGACGAACGCCACCTGGTTGGGGACGACGAGCAGTCCGACGATGACGACGAACATGACGTCACGACCGCGCCACTGCATGAAGGTGAACGCGTAGGCCGCGAACGCCGCGATGAGGATGGGGATCACGGTGGCGGGGACCGTCACGATGAAGCTGTTGATGAACGCCTGGCCCATGTTGACGCCGCCGTCGGCGCCGATGACCGTGGTGTAGTTGCTCAGCGTCCACTGGGTGAAGTCGAGCGGGTTCGCGATCGCGGTCCACCACCCGGAGCTGAACTGCTCGTCCCGCGTGCGGAACGAGTTGATCAGCAGCCCGAGCACCGGGATCATCCAGAACACGCAAAGGAGGAACAGCAGGATCTTGACCAGTCGGCTTGCGCTGCCGGGGCCCCTGTTCACCTTGAGTGGTGTGGTCTTGCGGATCGCCGGCTCATCGGCAGGAGTGCCCACGCCCGGCTGGATGCTGGTACTCATCGGGTGGCCTCCTCGGCCCGGAAGTGACGGACCTGGTAGACCAGGATGGGGATGACGGCCAGCATCAGGAGAACCACGATGGTCGCGGCGTAGCCGTTGTTGCCGAACGAGAACAGCTCGGCGTAGAACCGGCGCCCTACGACGTCGGTGTTGAAGCCGCCGTTCACAGATACGTAGACCAGGTCGAAGACCTTCATGACGCCGATGAGCACCGTGATGAAGACGGTGATCACGGTCGCCCAGATCTGCGGGACGATGATGCTGAAGAAGATCCTGCGCTCCCCTGCGCCGTCGATGCGACCCGCCTCGACCGTGTCGTCGGGGACCGACTTGATGGCAGCGGACAGCAGCACCATGGCGTAGCCGACCTGGGTCCAGATCATGATGACCATGAGCAGCAGGCTGTTGAGGTGCAGGGTCGAGGTCTGCACCCAGGGAATGGGCCCTGCTCCGAAGAGACCGCGGATGGCGTTGAGCAGACCGGTCTGCGGGGAGCCCGCCGGGTCGAAGTCGTAGATCGTGCGCCAGATGGTGTAGGCCCCCACCATGCTGATGGCCATCGGCATGAAGATGACCGTCTTGGAGACCTTCTCGCCTGTGGGCTTGAGCCGGTCGGCCAGGACCGCGACCCCCAGCCCGAGGGCGACGGTGCAGGCCGGGACGATGATGATCCACAGCAGGTTGTTGAACAGGACCGACAGGAACGTCGAGTCGGTCAGCAGGTCCTTGTAGTTCCGGAGTCCGACGTATGCGGTCGTGTCCTCGTTGGCAAAGCTGTACTGGATCGTCACGACAGCGGGGTAGATGAGATAGACGGTGATCGCCAGGATCGCCGGGCCGGCGAACATCCACGGCTTGACCCGGTCCTCCCACTTGCCCTTGAGGGACTCCGCCAGCTTGTTGAGGATCCAGAAGAGAATCATGGCGCCGCCGATGCCGCCGATGATGGCAATCACGGCGTTGGCAATCTTGATACCCAAGGCCAATCTCCTTTCGTGAACGCAGGAGGCACTGGTCAGCCACGGAGGCGACGCTGATGCGTCGCCTCCGTGGCCTGGCTCATCTCAGCTGCTCGCCTTCGGGAAGCTGGCGTCGATGTTGTTCAGTGTGGTATCGAGATCCTGCTGACCGGAGATCCACTTGACCGGCTCGGTCCAGAAGGTGCCCGCGCCGACCTTGGCCGGCATCAGGTCCGAACCGTCGAAACGCGCCGCGCTCGACTTGTACAGCACATCAGTCGCAATTTTCTGCAACGTCTTGTTCGGGTAGAGCGAGACGTCGAAGGTTTTGTGCGGCGAGAAGAAACCAGCCTTGGCGACCTCGATGCCGTTGTCCTTGCTGGCGATGAAGTTGCGCAGCTTGAGGGTGTTCGTGTCGTTGTTGAACGCGGCTGCGAGGTCACCGCCACTCTCGACCGGGTTGTCGCCCACCGTCTTCGGCGGGAAGGCTGTCACGCCGGCGGTGGTATCGAGGCTGGCGATGACCGCGTCGGGGAAGCCGCCCTTGCCGGCGATGAAGGTCGCCTGCTTGAACAGGTAGCACCCGGGCGGGTTGTCGAACAGGGCGTTGCCGCCAGTCTGGAAGTTCGTGGCGACGATGGCCTTGGTGCCGCCCCGGACGTTGCCGTCGGTGAAGGCGATCTTCTGGAAGTACTCGAAGGCGGGCTTGATCTCGGGGCTGTTGAACTTCAGCTCACCCTTGACCCACTTGTCGTAGTTGTCCGGACCGGCAAGACGAAGCACCAGGTCCTCGATCCAGTCGGTGATGGGCCAGCCGGTCGCCTGGCCCGACTCGGCGGCGATGCACCACGGGGGGGTCTTCCCGCTGGCCCTCAGCTTGTCGGTCAGCTTCAGCAGGTCGTCGAGCGTCGCCGGCTGCTGGTCTCCCGTCGCCGCGAACGCCTTCTGGTCGGTCCAGAGCAGGCTCTTGACACTGACGGCCGACGGCAGCCCATAGACCTTGCCGTCCGCGCAGGTACCGGCACCGACGAAACCGGGGACCAAGGTCTCCTTGTCCGTCGCGACGGTCGCGTCGTCATAGGGAAGCACCTTCTTGGTCTTGGCCATGTCGCACATCAGGCCGGGCTGCGGGAAGAGGCCGACGTCGGGAGGGTTGCCACCGGCGACACGGGCCCGGATCTCGGTGTCCCAGGATGCCGACTTAGTGAACTTGATCGTGAAGCCGTTGGCGGACGCAAACTTGTTCAGGTCCTTCTGGAACGCGGTCTCCTGCTCGTTGCCGAACCCGTACTCGACTTCGATCGAGGACTTGCCCGGACCGCTTGCGGTGGCTGCGCCGCCGCCGCTACCCGAGCTCGAGCCGCCGGATGACAGACATCCCGATGCCAGGCCCGCGACGGCGATGCCGACAAGAGCCGTCGTGCTTGCCCTGCGAGTGATCATTCTGAGCTCCTCCTTGGAGGTGATCTCGGGGGCACCGTTGGCCCCACGCGGGCCGGCCGAAGGAGGCCGGGCGACAGAAGGACCGGCGTCGTCGCCGGCTTGTCGGTCTGGGTGTGGCGCTGGATCCGCCTCTCGTGTCCTCGTCTCTTCGTCGCTATCAGACACCACACCAGGTGATCTGCGCCACACCAAGTGCAGTCGTGGCCGTTTCGTGACCTGGACCGGTTCAGTACCGAGTTCGACGATGAGCATGCTGTCCACGTCGTTCATCCGCATAGGCTGGGGGTCCGCGTGGTGTCGGTGTGGTGCCCGTGACTGCCAGGAGGTCTGCACCGTGGTCCAGCTCGCCTACGCAAGTCCGTCACCCGCGGGGCGTCACCTGTGACGGGCAACACCGGGGATTTCGACGACCTCCTGGCGGCCAACCGCGACTATGCGAGGACGGCCCAGGTTCAGGGTTTTGACGGCATCGCGCACGCGGGGGTCGCGATGGTCACCTGTATGGACTCGCGCATCGACCCGTTGCGCATGGTGGGTCTCGCTCACGGCGACGCCAAGATCTTCCGCAACCCTGGTGGTCGAGTGGACGACGGCGCCCTGGAGGCGTTGGTGCTGGGCGTTCACCTGCTGAGGGTGCGCCGGATCATGGTCGTCCCGCACACCCGTTGCGCCATGGCGTCGAACACCGCCGAGGAGCTGCGCGAGCGGGTCAGTGCTTCCGCGGGCAAGGACACGACCTGGTACCCCTTCACCGTCGTCGAGGACCAGGAGGCGGCCTTGCGTCTCGACGTCCTCAAGGTGCGCACCCACCCACTCATCGGCGAGGACATCCTCGTGGGGGGCTTCCTCTATGACGTCGACACGGGCCTGCTCGACGAGATTGTCTGAGGACGCCCTCAGCAGTCGACGAGCAGCAGGGCCCAGGTGTCGAAGGCGGGTATCTCGACGACGACGAGGTCCGGGTTGTCGGACACGGACAGGGGTACGAGGTCCGGCCCTGCAGCCGGCGTCCCGAACCAGACCGTCGGCTTGTCCGAGACGGCAGGGAGCGTGACGGTCAGGCCGGTGACCGGCTGCGTCGGTTCACGCGTCGCGTTCCACCGGGCCCCTGCCTGGTCGCGGTAGTCAACCAGCTGGACCACCAGCCGACGACCCGCAGAGCTGGTCCGCACCCATACCGATCCTGCTTGCGGTCGCGTGGAGGTCCGTGCCCCGGTGACGACGACCTGGTCGTGGATCCCCAGCGCCCAGCTGCCCGACGACTCGCCCGCGGCCGGGTCGAACAGCAGATCGCCGTTTGCGACGGCGAAGTCGGCGAACGCGCGCAGGATGCGGACCGCGACAGCCGCCAGTGTGGCGAACCGCGGGTAGTACGGGTCGACGAGGATCCCGTGCGTCTCGCCGAGCAGCAGGTACTGGCCGCCGGCCGCCCACACCGTCGCGAGGGCTAGTTTCGCGGTCGCGAGCTCGTGCTCACCGCCAGCGGTGGCAAACGGGGTCAGGTACGCCGCGAGGATGACCGGACGGTGCGGTGCCAGGTCACGAGCCACGTCGACCAGGCGCACCAGGTCGGCGTAGTCGTCGTGAGGAGGCCACACCTCGATGTAGGTCGCGTTCTGGTTCGCGAGTACCGTTCTGCGGGTGGGAAAGTCGTTCACGTTGTTGAAGATCAACGTGGCCTCCGGCAGCGCAGCGCGGACCGCGTCGATGAACGCCGGGAAGGCGTCGGCGAGGTCCACCACGGCGCCCGAGGTCGTGAGCGCGACCTTTGGGTCGCCGTACTGGTCCAGGTGCAGGCCGTCGAACCCGACGTCCCGCACGGCCTCGACCATCTGGCCGACGATGTGCCTCGACCACTCGGACCCGGCGCTGACGTCCATGACCCACAGGAAGTCGGCGAGCATCCACGCCGTACCGCCGCGCCGATGGAGCACCTGGTAGGGGTGGGCAGCGGCATACTCCTCGCCCGCGCCGTAGACGGTGGCGTAACCGAGAGCCAGAGCGCCGACCTCGTGGACGGTGTCCAGCATGGACCGCACGCTGGCGAGAGACAGAGGTCTGCCGAGGGCGTCCTCGAACTCGTCGGCCGGTGGCGCCAGCTCGGCATGCCGGTACATCCAGTCGTAGAGCTGCACGACGTTCAGATGGAACGCCCGCAAGGAGTCCGCCACGGCGAGAGCATCGTCCCGGCCCGGCCGGAAGTCGGCGAGGAAGCCGTAGCGCGGTCGAGCTATCGGGTCGTCCAGCACGTCGAAGGCGGTCGTCGCCTGGCCGGAAGCAGTGACGAGCCGGACGGCATACGAGCCAACATCTAACGGCCCCAACGGTATGCGGGTACGTCCGGTATCGAGCTTCACCACCGCCGTGAGGGTGTGCGTGCCGAGATGGGTGACCGTGACCGAGCCCGTCGTCGACCTGGAGGTGTCCACGAGCAGCGCGACCTCGTCGCCGGGGCGGTGGGCAGTCATCTCGGGACGGACGTCGACGGTGGGTTGGTCGAGCACAGCGGCACCCTACGAGCCGAAGCTCTGCGTGGAGTCCTGACCCCGCCGGAGTGTGGTCAGCACTCCACGCGACCGTCGAATACCGCGTCGACATCGGGGATCCGGGCGCGGTAGCCGCGCAGCAGGCGACGGGCCGTCGTCACGGAGTCGACGAGCGGGTGCAGGGCGAAAGCCTTCTCAGCGGCGGCAGCGGAACCCGTCACCGCCGCCTCGATCGTCAGCCGCTCGACCGCCTTGACCTGGGCCATCAGTCCGAGCTGATGCAGGTCGGGAGGGGAGATCGGCCAAGGGCTCGGCCCGTCCCGATCGACCGCCACCGGGACCTCGACCACCGCGTCCGGCGGGAGCCCCGGGACCGTGGAACCGTTGCGCACGTTGAGGATCATCGAGGCTCGCTCGTCCCGGGAGATCGCGTGCATGAGGGCCAGCGCGACCCCCTCGTAGCCACCGACGTCGGCCACTCCGGTCTCACCGCCCCGGGGTGAACCTGCGTGCTCGGCCGCCATGTAGGTGTCCTCGCGTTCTCGCCGCGTCGCCCTCCAGAGCTCGCCGGCGCGTGACGGATCGGCGGCGACGGTGGCATAGAACCGGTCCTGCTGGTCGCGCAGGAACTCCCCCCGTGTGGGGCCTCCGGCGCGGATCGCCTCGACTGCCTCGCGCGTGAAGTAGGTGTAGTAGAGGTACTCGTTGGGCAGCGCGCCGAGGGTGCGCAGCCAGTCGAGACCGAAGAGCTGGCCCTCCTCGGTCGCCGCCAGCAGACCGTCGTCCGCGAGCAGACGCGGCAGCACGTCGACCCCGTGATGACGCAGGCCGCGCAGCCAGCCGAGGTGGTTCAGCCCGACATAGTCGGGTTCGAGCGGCTCACCAGCCGGTATGCCGAGCAACAGGGCCGCGCGCTTGGCCATCGTGATCGGGGTGTCGCAGATCCCCACGACCCGGTCGCCGAACACCGACTGCATCGCCTCGGTGATCATGCCGGCCGGGTTGGTGAAGTTGATGACCCACGCGTCGGGGGCCACCACGCGGACCCGTTCGGCGATCCGGCGCGCCACCGGGACGGTTCGCAGCCCGAACGAGATCCCCCCCGGCCCGGTCGTCTCCTGGCCCAGCACCCCGAGATCGAGCGCGACCCGCTCGTCGGCCACCCGGGCAGCGAGGCCGCCCACACGCACCGCCGAGAAGACGAAGTCGGCGCCCTCCAGCGCCCGGTCCAGGTCCGTAGTCAGGCGTACGGTCGGCGCTTGCGAGGCGGCACCACCGTCCCGCCCGGCTCCCGTCTGGGCCAGCACCGCCGAGACGGCCCGCAACCGTGCCTCGTCCACGTCGTGGAGCACGACCTGCGTCACACCCGAGCTCGGGCCGAGCAACGCCCCGTAGACGAGCGGGGTGCGGAAGCCTCCGCCTCCGACGATGGTCAGCTGCACGGCGGGAGCCTGACGTCAGAGGGCGAGGTGGGTGCGGACCGAAGCAGCGAGCTCCTCTGCGACGTCGCGAGCCTGCTGCTCGTCGGCGGCCTCCACCATCACGCGCACCAAGGGCTCTGTGCCAGACCGGCGCAGCAGGACCCGTCCGGACGTCCCGAGGACCGCCTCGACCCGCTCGACGTCGGCGCGCAGCCGTTCGTCGGTCGAGGCCCGCTTCGCGTCCACGTCCCGGACGTTGACGAGCACCTGCGGAAGCCGGGTCATCACCGAGGCAAGGTCAGCCAACGAGCGACCGCTCTCGGCGACCCGGGAGGCCAGCATCAACCCCGTCAGCACCCCGTCGCCAGTGGTGCCGTGGTCGAGGAAGATCACGTGGCCGGACTGCTCACCGCCCAGTGAATAGGAGCCGGCGCGCATATCCTCGAGCACATAGCGGTCACCGACCCCGGTCTGGCGGACGACGATGCCCTCACGTTCCATGGCCTGCAGCATGCCGAGGTTGCTCATCACCGTCGCGACCACTGTGTCGCGCGCAAGCAAACCCTTGTCTCGCAACGAGATCGCGAGAATTGACATGATCTGGTCCCCGTCGACGACGCGGCCCTGTTGATCCACGGCCAGGCACCGGTCCGCGTCCCCGTCGTGAGCGATGCCGAGGTCGGCGCCCGACTCCAGCACAGCGGCGGCGAGCTTCTCGAGGTGCGTCGAACCGTACCCGTCGTTGATATTGAGGCCGTCCGGGTCGGCGCCGATCACAGTCACCGACGCCCCGGCCCGGCGAAAGGCCTCGGGCGACACCGTCGATGCGGCGCCGTGCGCGGTGTCGAGGACGACCGACAACCCGTCGAGCGGGTGCGGGAGCAGCCCGACCAGATGCGCAACGTAACGTTCGGCGCCATCGGTCAACCGGCGTACCCGACCGACGCCTGCGCCGGTCGGACGCTCCCACTGCTCGCGCATCCGCGCCTCGATAGCATCCTCGGACTCGTCGGGGAGCTTGTGGCCACCTCGCGCGAAGAACTTGATCCCGTTGTCGGGCATGGGGTTGTGCGACGCGGACAGCATGACCCCGAGGTCGGCGTTCGTATCCGCCGTCAGGAACGCGATCGCGGGCGTGGGCAGCACGCCGGCGTCGAGAACGTCGACGCCGGCGGACGCCAGGCCGGCGATCGTGGCGGCGGACAGGAACTCACCCGACGCGCGCCCGTCCGTACCCACGACGGCCGTGGGGTGGGCTCCGCGGAACTCACCGGACTCGACAAGCACGCGCGCAGCCGCGACCGAAAGGTCGAGCGCCAGCTCCGCCGTGATGTCCCGGTTGGCGAGGCCGCGTACCCCGTCGGTCCCGAAGAGTCGAGCCATCTGCGCTCCCTCCCGGGTGGTCGTCGGTGGCGGCCCGGACCACCTGGCCGGGGCCGCCTTGGTATCGCTGGCGGCGAGGTCAGCGCTTGCTGTACTGCGGAGCCTTGCGGGCCTTCTTCAGGCCGGCCTTCTTACGCTCGGGCACCCGCGCGTCGCGGGTGAGGAACCCGGCCTTCTTCAGCGTGGCGCGGTTGAGCTCCTCGTCGACGCCGTTGAGGGAACGGGCCACGCCGAGACGCACGGCGCCGGCCTGGCCCGAAGGGCCACCACCGTGCACGCGGACGAGCACGTCGTAGGCGCCGGTGAGGTCGAGGACCGCAAACGGCTCGCCGACGATCTGCTGGTGGACCTTGTTGGGGAAGTACGACTCGAGGGTGCGGCCGTTGATGGTCCACTCACCGGTGCCGGGCACGATGCGGACGCGGGCAATGGCCTGCTTGCGACGGCCGGTGGCCGCCCCGGGAGCAGAGGCGCTGGGCCGGCGAGCAGCGGTGTCGCCTGCAACGTCGGTGCTGGACTCGGAGGTGTAGGAGCTGAGCTCGGGCTCGTCGGCCTCGAGGGTGTCGGTCACGGTGTCAGACACGGAATTCCTTAGATGATTCAGTCTCGGGGTGATGTCAGCGGCGATAGAATGGCGATGGAAACAGTCGGGAGCCCTGCACGCGACTACTGCGCGACCTGCGTGAGCTCGAAGGGCGCGGGCTTCTGGGCGTCGTGCGGGTGGGACGGGCCGGCGTAGACCTTGAGCTTGGTCATCTGCTGGCGCGCGAGGGAGTTGTGCGGCAGCATCCCGCGGATCGCCTTTTCGACGGCCTTGGTGGGGTGCTTGTCGAGCAGCTCGGTATAGGACGTGGACTTGAGCCCGCCCGGGAAGCCGGAGTGCCGGTAGGCCTTCTTCTTCTCCGCCTTGGAGCCGGTCAGCACGACCTTGTCGGCGTTGACGATGATCACGAAGTCACCGGTGTCGACATGTGGGGCGAAGGTGGCCTTGTGCTTGCCGCGCAGCAGGATGGCGGTCTGGCTGGCCAGGCGACCGAGCACCACGTCGCTCGCGTCGATGATGTGCCAGGCGCGGGTGACCTCGCCGGGCTTCGGGGTGTACGTGCGCACAGTGGTCGGCTTTCTTTCGGGGCTCTCGACAATGACGTGCCGAGGTTCGTCACGCAGATGGGTGGGCTGACCCGCTCACCTGTGTCCGAGGCAGGGCCGCCGGCGCAGGTGGGTCTAGCACAGTTCTTCAAGTTTAATGGCAGGACGGCGGGAGGCAAAATCTCGCTGGGAACCCCGCCGCAAGGTATCTGACCTGCACGAACTTCGCCGACGGCAGACATACACGCTTCTTGTGCAAACAAAGTGTGCAGAGATAGTGTGCACGCATGACCGCTCCTCCTCCCGGCGAATGGGGCCGGACCGAGCCCCAGACCAGCACCCACCTCGACGCGACCGCCGTCAAGGTGCTCGCCCACCCGCTGCGCTCGCGGCTCGTCTCCCAGCTGCGGCGCAGCGGCCCGTCGTCGGCGACCGAGCTGGCCGCGCTGCTGCAGACCAACTCGGGGGCCACGAGCTATCACCTGCGCAAGCTCGAGTCGGTGGGCCTGGTCACGGACACGGGTGACGGCAAGGGCAAGGAGCGCCTCTGGCGCGCCAGCACGGAGTCGCACTCCTGGACGTTCAGCGAGCTCGCCGACGACGAGGACGCGGTGACGGCGCTCAACTGGCTGGAGCGGGACTACGTGCGGCACTTCGCCGCCAAGGCCGAGCAGTGGCTCGACGTGGCGCCCACCTGGCCACCCGAGTGGACCGACCACCTCGGCCTCAACGACAACGTGGCCCTGGTCAGCCGGGAGCAGCTGGCGGCGATGCGGGCCGAGATCGAGGAGGTGCTGCAGAAGTACCGACGAGTCGGTCAGGGCAACCCCGACGCCAAGCGGATCGCTGTGTATGCGTACGCCTACCCGGTCGACCTCGACCAGACACCGCGAGGCAACCGGACATGACCGCGGTCCTGTCAACCGCTGCCGCGCGCCGGGTCTTCCTCACCCTCACCATCACGCGCTGGTTCCCGATCGGCCTCGTCGTCGGGATCATCACGCTCTGGCCGCTCGAGCGCGGGCTGACCGTTCCCGAAGCCCTGTCGGCGACCGCCCTGATGGGCGTGACGGTGTTCCTGCTCGAGCTGCCGACCAGCGGGTTCGCCGATGCGTTCGGACGGAGGCCCGTCTACCTCACCGCGGCCGTCTTCTACGTCGTCTCAGGCATCGTCTTCTACACCGCCACCGCCTGGTGGCAGTTCGCACTGGCCGCCGTGCTGACCGGTGTCTTCCGCGCCCTCGACTCCGGGCCCCTCGAGGCCTGGTTCGTCGACACCGTCCACGCGACGGCTCCCGCCGCGGAGGTGGACGGTGACCTCGCGACGGCGGGTGCGCTCCTCGGCGGTTCCGTAGGCGCCGGCGCGATCATCTCCGGAGGGCTGGTGTGGTGGCACCCCTTCGCGTCGCAGAGCGCACTGCTGCTGCCCGGGATGACCTACATCGCGCTCGCCGTGGCGCACCTCATCACCGTCGCTGTCATCCTCGAAGAACCGCCCCGGACGGCCGGCGTCGAGTCGAGCGCTCGGCGCGCCATGGCCTCGGCGCACGAAGCGCCGATGGTGGTCAGGGACGGGTTGTCGCTCCTGCGCCACAACCGCGTCCTCGCCGGCCTGGTGACCGTGGAGCTCTTCTGGTCCGCCGGGATGGTCGTGTTCGAGACGTTCCAGCCGATCCGACTCGCGGAGCTGCTCGGCAGCGAAGCCGAAGCGGGCGCTCTGATGGGTCCGGTCGCCGGCGCCGGTTGGGGTGTGTTCGCGCTCGGCTCCGGACTGTCCGGGCTCGCCAGCCGGCGGATCGGGGTCACCCGGACGGCCATCCTCGCCCGTGTGCTCAACGGTCTCGGAGCGGTGGTCATGGGCCTGGTGGCCGGTCCCGTGGCCCTCGTCGCGGCTTACGCCGTCACCTACACGCTGCATGGGGCCGCCGGCCCGATGCACAGCACGCTGCTCCACCGCGAGGCGTCGGACCGCAACCGGGCCACCGTCCTGTCGATGAACTCGATGATGGCGTTCCTCGCCTTCAGCGTCACAGCGGTCCTGGCCGGACTGCTGGCCGGCGCCACCTCCACCCAGGTCGCCATGATGGCGGTCGGCGCTGTGAGTGTGGTCGGGGCGTTCTTCTACCGGCCGGCCCTGCGGGCCGAACGCGCCCGGGCGCAGGTCGGCCGGGTGGCCGAGCAGGCCACTACGGTCACCTGACCACGTCCTCGACACCGGTAGGCGTCGTCTCCTGCGGCGCCCATCCGAGCCGACGGGTGCCGCGGACCGCGAGCGGCGCCACCCCTGCGACGAAGATGACGACGGAGCACACCACGAGGACCGGATGGACGCCGAACCACACGGTGAGGACGCCAGCCATCGCCATACCCAGTGGCAGACCGACGAACGACGTGAGGATGTCCCACGACGAGACCCGGGCCAGCAGGTGGTGCGGAACGTGGTTCTGGATGGCCGTCTCCCAGCACACCCCGAAGAACATCAGTCCGGTGTAGCCGATCACCGCGCCGAGCAGCACCCCGCTGAGGACCCCGGCCACACGTAGCTGAGCACCCACAGCGGCATCAACCCGAGCGCCACGAAACCGACGACGAGCGGGCGCCGCGGGCGGACCCGCAGGGCAAGGGCGCTGCCGAGGACTCCACCCAGACCTTCGGCCGCCGAGATGAACCCGAGCGCCGACGGCCCACCCAGGTCGCGCAGCGCGAGGATGTTGACCGTCACGAGGACGACGCCGTTCGCCACGTGGTAGACCGCGGCCGCGAGAATGCCCCAGAACAGCCAGTCACGCTCCCGGACCGCCGCGTAACCGCCGCGCAGCTCGTCGAGGAAACCCGTGCGAACCGGACGGGTGACGCGCACGCGGATCAGAACCACGGTGACAGCCGAGACGAGGAAGGTGGCGGCGTTCACCACGAACCCGAAGGGCGCCCCCAGCACGCCCACCAGGATGCCGGCCGCCGCGGGACCGAGCGTGAGCGAGCCCGTCTGGACCAGGTTCAGGGTCGCGTTGGCCGCCTGTCTTTTGTCGGGCGGGACCAAGGTCGGCTTCAGCGACGCCATCGCGGGGAAGAAGTACGCGCCGGCCCCACCAAAGACGGCAACGAGCGCGCAGAGCATCCACAGCGGGTGCCATCCCCCGGCGAAGACCAGCGCCATCGCGACGACGGCAGCGGCACGCACCAGATCGGCGCCGACCATGATTGTCTGCGGACGCAGCCGGTCGGCCCACACGCCGCCGGCAAGGGTCGCCGTGAGTCTGGCGACCACACCACACGCGAGGACCAGCCCGAGGTCGGTGGCGGAGCCGCCCGCCGCGACCACGGCAAAGGACAACGCGATGGGCTGGAAGGCGTCGCCGACCCACGAGAGCGTCTGGCCGCCGAGCAGAAGGCGGAAGTCGTGACTGACCCATCGCCCACCCACCGCGCCGTCGACGCGAGGGCCCGTGACGTTCGCCATGTCCAGCAGGTTAGTACGTCGTCTAACTATCTGTCACCATACTTTCAGACGCTTTCCTGATCGCGTGGCATGCAGCATGATGGACGCGTGACTCCCCGACGCGCGGCAGCCGCTCCGCCCGCGGACGCGGTCGACGCCCACGTCGCGCGGTGGGTGACGCAGATCCCTGACATGAACGGAGCGGTCGAAGGCGCGACGACGCGCATGCAGTACGTCCTGCGCGAGCTGAAGAGGCGAGACGCGAGAGCGCATGCCGGCAGCGACTTCACCCTCGAGGACGTCAACACGCTGCACGCCCTGATGGTCACCCCCTATCCGGTCGAGGCGACACCTGCTCAGCTCGCCGACGTCTGCCACGTAACGCGAGCGGCGATGACCAGCCGGCTCGACCGGCTCGTCAAGGGTGGGTATGTCACCCGCGAGGTCGACCCACTCGACCGACGCCGGGTACTCGTGCGTCCCACCTCTCGTGGACGCATCACCTGGGACGATCACCTCCACCTGGGCATGACCCGCGAGGAGGAGCTGTTGGCAGGGCTGTCGTCGACGCAGCTGGACACCCTGAACGACCTGCTACGACTCGTCCTGCTCTCCTTCGAAGAATGAGCGTGCCCACCGTGGACCTCAACGCCGACCTCGGCGAGTCGTTCGGGCGGTGGCGACTCGGGGACGACGTCGGTCTGCTGCGTGTGGTGACCTCGGCCAACGTCGCGTGCGGGTTCCACGCAGGCGATCCCGCCACCCTCGTCGAGACGTGTCGCCTCGCCGTCGAGCACGGAGTCGTCATCGGTGCCCAGGTCGGCTACCGGGACCTCGCCGGCTTCGGGCGCCGGTTCATCGACGTGGAACCCGTCGACCTGTTCGCCGACGTCCTCTATCAAATCTCGGCGCTGGACGGCATCGCGCGGTCCGTCGGGGGCCGCGTCGCCTACGTCAAGCCGCACGGCGCTCTACAACGCGGTCGTCCACCACGAGAGCCAGGCGCGCGCCGTGGCCGCAGCAGTCGCCGCCCATACCCCCGGTATGCCGGTGCTCGGGCTGCCGGGGTCCGCGCTGCTCGCGTGCGCCGAGGGCGTCGGGTTGCGGCCTGTGGCCGAGGTGTTCGCCGACCGGGCGTACCTGCCGGACGATGGGCTGGCGTCGCGCCGAGAGCCGGGGGCGGCCCTCCAGGAGGTCGACGCGGTGGTGGCGCGGGTATGCCGCCTGGTCACCGAGGGTGTCATCGAGACCGTCACCGGCTCACTCCTCACGGTCGACGCCGAGTCGATCTGCCTCCACGCAGACACACCGGGAGCTGTGTCCATGGCCGTCTCGGTGCGAGCGGCCCTCACCGCGGCCGGCGTGTCTCTGCTCCCGTTCACCGTGCCCCTGGACGGCTGGCGGCTACCCCCGTGCTCGCCGTGGTTCTCGACGCCGACACCGCGAGAGTGCGTCTCGGCTCTTGCGTCCGACGAAGTGGTGGCCAGGGCTACCAGAAGGTCGGACGCCGGCGCGCAGGGGAGGGCCAGAAGTGCCGCGTACCAGTCCGGTTCACGAGGTTTCACGAGGTCGCCACAAACTCGATCAGCGTGCCCGAGCCACCCGGCCCTCGTCCCAGACCGGCTCGTTCGACTCGTAGACCCGGCCGTCCCCGCCGAAGACGAGGTAGCGGTCGAAGTCCCGGGCGAACCACCGGTCGTGAGTCACTGCGACCACCGTGCCGTCGAAGGCGTCCAGGCCCTCTTCGAGCGCCTCGGCCGAGTCGAGGTCGAGGTTGTCGGTCGGCTCGTCGAGCAGCAGCAGGGTCGCGCCCGAGAGCTCGAGCAGGAGGATCTGGAACCGGGCCTGCTGCCCCCCCGACAGCGACTCGAAGGTCTGCTCCGAGGCGCGGGCCAGCTCGTAGCGGTCTAGCGCCCTGGCTGCCTCCTCCCGCGGCTTGCCGGCCCGATGGTCGTCCCCGCGGTGCAGGACCTCCAGCAGCGTCCGCGCGAGCAGGGACGGGTGCTGATGCGTCTGTGCGAACCAGCCGGGCCGCACTCGCGACCCGAGTCGGGCGATGCCGGTATGCGCGACTGGCGCCGGCCGCACGTCACCGACCGGTTGGTGTTCCCGGTCGGGGTCGGAACCTCCGGCTGCGAGCAGCCGTAGGAAGTGCGACTTGCCCGAACCGTTGGAACCGAGAACGGCCACCCGCTCGCCGTACCAGACCTCGAGATCGAACGGCTTCATGAGGGTGGTGAGCTCGAGGCGTTCGCAGATGATCGCCCGCTTCGCCGTGCGACCGCCCTGCAGCCGCATCCGGACGTTCTGCGGCATCGGGACCGCCTCTGGTGGACCGGCCTCGACGAAACGCCGGAGCCTGGTCTCGGCGGCCTGCAACCGCGGGGCCATGTCGGCGTTGTAGGCGGCTTTCTGGCGGTACATGATGACGAGAGCCTTGAGCTTGGCGTGCTCCTCGTCCCACCGTCGGCGCAGCTCTTCGAGCCGGGCCATCCGGTCGACGCGCGCCTGGTGGTAAGTCGCGAACCGCCCGGGATGGACCCAGAGCGTTGCTCCGGCGGCGCCGGGCTCGAGCGTGGCGATGCGGGTGGCGACCCGGCTGAGCAGCTCACGGTCGTGCGAGACGAACAGCACGGTCTTGGACGACGCAACGATCTGGTCCTCGAGCCATCGTTTGGCGGGAACGTCGAGGTAGTTGTCCGGCTCGTCGAGCAGGAGCACCTCCTGCGGTCCGCGCAACAACGCCTCGAGGACGAGACGCTTCTGCTCGCCGCCGGAGAGCGTGTTGACCAGCCGCCACTGCGCCTTCTCGAACGGGATGCCGAACGCGGCGATCGTGCAGACGTCCCAGAGTGTCTCGTGTTCATAGCCACCGGCGTCCCCCCAGTCGACGAGGGCCTGGGCGTAGGCCATCTGGACCTTCTCGGTGTCGTGCTCCATCATCGCGAGCTCGGCGCCGTCGACCCGCGCGGCCGCTTTCTGGATCTTGGTGGGGGCCACCGTGAGGAGCAGGTCGCGCACGGTGGAGTTGTCGCGGACCTTGCCGACGAACTGGCGCATCACTGCGAGCCCGCCACTGCGCGTCACCGCTCCCTCGTCAGCGGCCAGGTCTCCGGAGATGATCCGGGCGAGCGTGGTCTTGCCGGTCCCGTTCGGACCGATCAGCGCGACCTTGGCTCCTTCGCCCACCCGGACGGAGACGTCGTTCAGCAGCGGCCGCCCGTCCGGCAGCGAGAAGGAGACGCCGTTGACGTCGACATGGCCCACGAGAAGCAAGTGTCGCAAAGCCGGGTATGCCGCGTCGCCGGGTTATCGGGCGCCCGCTGCCGGGCCGCGCCTCCTGCGGGACTCCTCGGCTCGGGCGGCCAGCTCGACGTCCGCCGGGTAGTCGACCTCCTCGAGGCTGAGCCCTCTGGCGGGCATGACGAGGACGCCGGGGTCGCGGCGCCCCGCTCGCAGCACCTCGGCCGGCCACTCGGGGTCGCGGCGGCCTTGCCCGACGGGCAGCACCGCACCGACCAAGGACCGCACCATCGAGTGGCAGAACGCGTCGGCCACGACGGTTCCGGCGACCACGCCGTCCGCGAGGCGGGTGAACGCGAAGGCCAGCAGCGTACGGACCGTCGTCGCCCCCTCCCGTCGCTTGCAGAACGCCGCGAAGTCGGCCAGGCCGAGCAGCTGGAAGGCCGCCTCGTTCATCGCAGCGACGTCGAGGCCGCCCCGGACGGCGACGGTGTCGTGCCGACGCAGCGGGTCGTGCTCGGACAGGTCGTCGGCGACCCGGTAGAGGTACCTGCGTGAGGTCGCCGAGAAGCGCGCGTCGAACCCGGGAGGCGCCGAATCGACCCGCCGCACCACGATGTCGGCGGGGAGCACCCCGCTCAGCCGGGCCCCCAGCGCCTCCTCGGCGGAGCGGTCCGAACGACCGGCAGTCATCGCCAGCAGGTCCACGTCGACGTCAGTATGGGTGACCTGTCCTCGGGCATGCACGCCGGCATCTGTGCGGCCGGCGACGGTGACGCGTACCGGGTCTGCGGAGCGCAGCACGGTGGTCAGGGCCGTCGACAGCTCGCCCTCGACGGTGCGACGCCCGGGTTGGGCGGCCCACCCGGAGAAGTCCGTCCCGTCGTAGGACAGGTCGATGCGCAGACGCACGACCGCACCCATGGGTCAGCAGCCTAGGTGAGCGTCAGGTGCGCTGCAGGACCCCGCGGACTAACGCCGCCTGACCGAGATGCTGGACGGCGTCCTGCTCGATGCTGACCAGCCTGGCAAGCAGGGTCACCGGTGGGTCCCAGCTGTCGTCGACGACGCGGTCGTAGTCGGTGTCGTCGAGCCCCCGCAGCCACTCAACCGTGGCGTCGTTGACGGCTTGGTGGTAGGCCTGCAGCAGGTCGGCAGGAGCCTTGACCTCGGCGACCTGGTCGGGCGTCATGCCGTAGCCGACCTCGTCGTCGCCGACGTCGAGACCGAACCGGTCGGCATATCCAGCCGTGGTCCAGGCCTGGTCGGCACCAGCACTGCCCAGGGCGCGCTGGGCGCGGGTGACTTGGCCGTCCTGCATGCGGGCGGTGTGCCAGATCAGCCAGGCGACGGTGTTGGCCTCGGGGTCCACCCGGCGGATCAGGTCGGCCTCGCTCAGGCCGTCGAGGGCGCGGGTGACAAGGTCGGGTGTGCGGGAGAATCCCTCTACGAGCGCTTCGGTGACCGTAGGCATGTCCCGAAACCTATCCCCCGCCGCTGACGTACCGTGACGACCCATGGATCGGCCCGCGTTCTCCGACGCCTCGAGCGACCGCAACATCGTGCTCAGGCGCTTCCTCGGCCCGGACGGTTCAGTGCGGGCCATGCCGACGAGGATCGCCAAGCGGATGGTTGTCCTCGACTATGTTGCCCAGGCGTTCCCGATCGGCCAGACCTGGCCGGAGTCCGAGGTGAACGAGGTGCTGCGCCGGTTCCACCCGGACGTGGCGATGCTGCGTCGCTACCTGGTCGAGGAGGAGTTCCTCGAGCGGCGCGACGGTCGCTACTGGCGGGCCGGCGGCACCGTCGAGCTCTGACGGGGACGGCAAAGCCCCCGGGAATGGTAGCCAGCGCTCGGAAATCCGTGCGCTGCGTACCACTAGCCCGGGGGCTGTATGCGTGGGCGCGAACTACTGGCCGTCCTCGCCGCCCGCCTTGGTGAAGCCGGCGGCGTGAGCTGCCTCAGGCGTCCGGAACCACACCTCGGCGATTGTCTGGTCGTACCACTGGCCGTCGGGCTCGTGGAACTTCATCGAGTCCTCGTTGCCCTTGATGTCGAACCCGGCCGGCGCGGAGCCGTCCTCGTTCGGAGCGGCTGAGTCAGGACCGAACGTGCCCTCGACCACCTCAGGCGCGTCCTGCGGCTCCTCGACGGCCTCGGCCTCAGCGGCCTCGACGACAGGAGCGTCGTGCGGCTCGGTGACGACAGCGTCCTCGGTCGCCGTCGCGTCCTGAGGCTCCTTGGCCACGGCATCCTCAGCCGCCTTGGTGGCCGCAGCGGCCTTGGTGGCTTCGGCCTGCTTCGCGGCCCGCCGAGTGGCGCCCTCCGCCTCCTTGACCGTGGCCTTCTTGGCGGACAGCGGCTCTCGGACGAGCTCGATCACGGCCATGGGGGCGTTGTCGCCCTTGCGGGCACCGACCTTGGTGATGCGGGTGTAACCGCCCTGCCGCAGCTCCATGTCGGGAGCGATCTCGGCGAACAGACGGTGCACGACACCCTTGTCGCGCACGACGGTGAGCACGCGACGACGCGCGTGCAGGTCGCCCCGCTTGGCGAAGGTGATCAGACGTTCGGCCAGCGGGCGCAGCCGCTTGGCCTTGGCCTCGGTCGTGGTGATCCGGTCGTGCTCGAACAGCGAGGTGGCGAGGTTCGCCAGCATCAGCCGCTCGTGCGCCGGGCCGCCGCCGAGGCGGGGACCCTTGGTGGGGGTGGGCATTGCTTCTTCTCCTCAGTCAGAAGGGCGGTGGATCGAGGCCGCGCCTCGGGTCAGAGCTCTTCGTTCTCGGCGAGCCCGCGGCCGTCGGCGTCGAAGTCGGCGTCGAAGTCGTCCTCGAAGTCGTCGCCATAGGTGTCGGCGATGGCGCTCGGGTCGAACCCGGGCGGGCTGTCCTTGAGCTGCAGACCCATGCCCACGAGCTTGGCCTTGACCTCGTCGATCGACTTCGCACCGAAGTTGCGGATGTCGAGCAGGTCGGCCTCACTACGGGAGACGAGCTCGCCCACGGTGTGGATGCCCTCGCGCTTGAGGCAGTTGTAGGACCGAACCGTCAGGTCGAGGTCCTCGATCGGCAGCGCGAGGTCGGCTGCGAGTGCGGCGTCCGTCGGCGAGGGGCCCATGTCGATGCCCTCGGCCTCGACGTTGAGCTCACGGACCAGGCCGAACAGCTCCACCAAGGTCTTGCCGGCCGACGCCATCGCATCGCGAGGAGCCATCGAGTTCTTGGTCTCGACGTCCAGGACGAGGCGGTCGAAGTCGGTGCGCTGCTCGACACGGGTGGCCTCGACGGCGTACTTGACCGCGAGGACCGGGCTGTAGATCGAGTCGACCGGGATGCGGCCGATCTCGGCGTCGCCAGCCTTGTTCTGAGCCGCCGAGACATAACCACGGCCACGCTCTACGGTCAGCTCCATCTCGAGGCGGCCTTTGCCGTTGAGAGTCGCAATGTGCAGGTCGGGGTTGTGGACCTCGACACCGGCCGGGGGGGCGATGTCGGCCGCGGTGACGGGGCCGGGGCCCTGCTTGCGCAGGTACATGACGACCGGCTCGTCCTGCTCCGAGGAGACGACGAGGGTCTTGAGGTTGAGGATGATCTCGGTGAGATCCTCCTTGACCCCGGGGATGGTCTGGAACTCGTGCAGGACACCGTCGACGCGGATCGAGGTGATCGCGGCACCCGGGATGCTCGAGAGCAGGGTGCGGCGCAGGGTGTTGCCGAGGGTGTAGCCGAAGCCGGGTTCGAGCGGCTCGATGACGAAGCGTGAGCGGTTGTCCGCCACGACCTCTTCGCTGAGCTGGGGACGCTGTGCGATGAGCATGTTTTTCTTCTTTCCCACGGGCGACCGCTATTTGACGCCTCGTGACTGGCGAAGGCGAAGCCTTCACCGGCCGAACGTGCCTCGGTATGCAGCTCGACCACTTCTGGTGCAACCCCCCAGCCCAACCACGCGGGCAGTTTCGGGGGGATCTCGAGGGGCGAAGCCCCCTGAGGGTGGGGGATCTTGGGGGCGGAGCCCCCCGAGGGTTTAGTTCTTGGAGTAGAGCTCCACGATCAGCTGTTCCGTGAGGATCGTGTCGATCTGCGCACGGGTCGGCAGCTGGTGGATCATGATCTGCAGGCTGCCGTCGACGACCTGGATCCAGGCCGGGATCGGCCGGTCGCCGAACGTCTGGCGGGCCAGCTCGAACGGGAACGTCTCGACCGACTGCTTGCGTACCGTGACGATGTCGTACTGCTCGACGCGGTAGGACGGGACGTCGACGCGGTGGCCGTTGACCTCGAAGTGCCCGTGCGTGACCAGCTGACGAGACGCCCGGCGCGTGCGGGCCAGGCCCGCGCGGTAGACGACGTTGTCGAGACGGGACTCGAGGATGGTCAGCAGGTTGTCACCGGTCTTGCCGGGCCGGTTCGCCGCTTCCTTGTAGTAGCGGACGAACTGCTTCTCCATGACGCCATAGGTGAAGCGGGCCTTCTGCTTCTCCTGCAGCTGGGTGAGGTACTCCTTCTCCTGGATCCGGCGACGGCCGTGCTGGCCGGGCGGGAAGGGACGGAGCTCGAAGTTCTTGTCGCCGCCGACGAGGTCGACCTTGAGGC